>JABDEZ010000018.1:35061-35338 GCA_013286835.1 Bacteroidota bacterium | reverse complement strand
TGGTATTCATTTTAAACAGCTGCTGGTTGCTTATGCTGCTTTCAAATACCTTGGCGCCAAGCATGTTGATCACCTTTATGTTATTCATAGTTATGCCTCCATTATTTTCAATAGTTACATAATCGCGGGTAGGGTTGGGGTAAACATTTATTGTGCCGTTGCCACCAGTTACATTCTGTACGCCGGTTACTGCAAACACACAAAATATTACGAATGTACCTGCCGGCACTTATACTGTTACTGTAACTTCGGCTGCTGGTTGCTCTACTACAAAATC
>JABDEZ010000018.1:0-35051 GCA_013286835.1 Bacteroidota bacterium | reverse complement strand
ACAGGTGGGGCGCCACCATTCACTTTTGCGTGGACAGGACCAAATGGTTATACCTCTAGTGCTCAGAACCCAACTAACCTTGCCACCAGTTACATTCTGTACGCCGGTTACTGCGGTTACTATTAGTTGTTTACTTACTGTATCAACACCGCAAACATTTGCAGCATATAATTTTACAGGGTAGGTGCCGGTTGCAGCATAATAGTGCGTTGGTGTAGCCCCGATCGCTGTGTGGGTATCGCCAAAGTCCCACAGATAAGCCGAAACAGATTTTGCATTTATTGCAGAGAAGTTAAAGCCACCAGGGTTGGTTGCTATTATACCTGCATGTATAGAATCAACTGTTGGTACTGAACCTGCAGAAACCTGGATGGTTTTTGTTGCAGGGCAGCCGTAGCCATTGGTTACTATTACATGGTAGCTACCTGCAGTGCCTGCCTCTATTGTCTGTGTGGTAGCGCCTGTATTCCAAAGGAAAGCAGCGCCATTGTTGCCAGCATTCAGCACTACTGAAGCACCTGGGCAATAGCTGGTGTCCTTTAGTGGTATAGTTGGTACAGTATCAACTGTTACAACATATTGTGCAGCTTTAAGGCAGTTGTTGCCATCACGTACCACAAGGGTATATTGTCCGCTTGCAGCAGTTGTTACAACAGGTATAGATGGGTTTGATGTAGTAGATATAAAATTGTTAGGTCCTGTCCATGAGTAATTATAGTTGCCTGTACCACCAGATACTGCACTGCTGATGTTCAGCAAAGTACCTGCACACACGGGGTTGTTAGCATATATAGAATCTAAAAGAGCGGCAGGCTGCGTTACAATTACGGATGTTGTACCTGTACCTGAGCATACCCCTACTACAGCCACAGAATAGATACCGGCGGCAAGGTTAGTTGGGTTCTGAGCACTAGAGGTATAACCATTTGGTCCTGTCCACGCAAAAGTGAATGGTGGCGCCCCACCTGTTACTGTGCTGATTATAGAGCCGGTGCTGCTGTTGAAGCATGAGACGTTTGTTACAGTTGTTGCTACAACAGGTTGTACGCTTTGCTGAACATTTGTAGTGGTTAAAAAGCTGCAATTGTTGGCATCTCTTACAGTGAGTATATATGTGCCAGAGTTCAAAATAGTTGCAGATGATATAGACGGGCTCTGTACGGGCGATGTGAATCCGTTAGGCCCTGTCCACGAGTAAGATATTGCACCTGTACCACCACTGCCTGTACCAAATAGGTTTATGGTGCCATTTGCGCAATATGGTGTGTTGGATGTTGCTGCACCTGTTACAGATGTTGCTGGCTGGGTAACTGTAGCAGATTTTGTAGTAGAGCAACCAGCAGCCGAAGTTACAGTAACAGTATAAGTGCCGGCAGGTACATTCGTAATATTTTGTGTGTTTGCAGTAAATGAGTTGGGGCCTGAATAAGCATAAGTGAATGGCAAACCACCGGTAGCAGTAACGTTTACACCACCCGTTGCAGAACCATTGCAGAGCGCGCCGACACCGGTTGCTGTTACCGTAGGTATAGTATCAACAACCGCATTTACAGTAGCTGAAGCGGTACAATTATTAGCATCTGTTACAGCAAGGGTATAGAGTAATGAGTTATTATAGTTTGCGGTGTTTGTAACCGTAGGGTTCTGGTTGTTGGAAAAATAGTTTCCTGGAGCGCTCCACCGGTAAGTAAGAATACCTGTACCGCCTGTGCCCACGCCAGTTAATTTAAGGGGTGTGCCCACACAAACAGGAGTGGCAGTAACTGATGCTGCCGCCGTTAGCAATGCAGGATCAGTAAGTGTAGCGCTATATGTTTGTGTGCAACTGCCTGATGCTTGCGATGCTACAAGTGTATAAGTACCAGGAGCAAGGTTTGCAAGGCTTGATGAAGTAGCTGTGAAACCGTTAGGCCCTGTCCATGAGTAAGAGAACGGCTGATTGCCACTGCCAGATGGGAACAGGGCTATACTACCATTTATATCACCATGACATGAGGGGCTTGTAGCATTTGCTTGCAATATTATACCCGGATTTATGGTAACATGCACGGTTTTTGTAGCTGTGCAACCATTTCCATCAGTTACTACTAGGGTATATATGCCAGAATCTGTGATAGGCACTAACTGTATTGAAGGACTGAGTGTATTAGATGTAAAGCCGTTTGGCCCTGTCCACGAATACTGAAGGGTACCGGTACCTCCTGAAGCAGTTTCGGTCAGGTTCAGTGTGTTGCCTTCGCATATGGTAATTGGGCTTAATGTACCCAATACTATTGGTGCAGGGTTGCTGAGTGTGACAGAAGCAGTAGAAGAGCATGTGCCTCCTGTAACTGTAACATTATAAGTACCGGCAGCCAGTCCCGAGATGTTTTGCGCGGTAGATGTGTAGCCGCCAGGCCCTGTCCATGAAAAAATGTAAGGGGTAGTGCCACCTGTTACAGTAAGGTTTATAGAGCCATCTGCACCATTATTACAATGGATCAGATTAATAGAAGGGGTAACAGTTGGTGGTGTGCAGACTGCAAATTCAGGCAGGCTGAGTGAAGTATCAGCAGCATTGTCGCCTGTAGCCAGCAAGTTATTGTTAGCTACCAGTGCAGAGGCATAAAACTTTACGGTACCGCTGCCCGACGTTGGTGCCCTCCAGGTAAGGTTTACTGAATTAGCGCTTTGGGAAGCAGACTGCTCAACATACACTCTTGAATTAACAATTGGAGATACAAAACCTGGCGGTAAAGAAAGCCAGGTACCTGTACTGTTATTATTGCTTGACAGTACAGAAACGGTTTGGAAACCATAACGCGTATTTGCTGTTATATTAGGTGAGCTTACAGTTATAGTAACTGTATAAACCGTACCCCCAACATAACTGGTAACAGGCGTTATTCCATTATATACCTGTATGGTAGTAACCGGAGTAAAAACACCAGGGCTTTGGTTATGGCAAGAACCTGCTGAAGCACAGGTGGGAGCACCTGTATATGCAAAAGGAGATCCTGTGCGGTCACCATTGCCGTTTGTAGCAGTACCCGTAGCGTTATGCAAACTCAAGTATCCCACAAGTACGGTAAGTGATAGCAATATGTTTTTTTTGTTGAAATACTTCATAGAGTATGATTTTTATGCGGGTATTTATGTTTTGTTAAATAAACTATTTGTTGCAAAAAAAGAACGACATGGACATAAATATACCAAGATATCCTTTTATTACAAGCTATCAGCAATATTTTAGACAGTAAATTATTTAAAAACGTTAGTGCATTTTATTTTTCATACTATATTGTTGATATTTGCATCTTAATAATAGGAAAAAGCTGATTATGTAGATAGCGAACCAGGTAAAGGTTCTAATTTCTACTTTGACCTGAAGTTCCTGCGGAGCACTGTTACTAAAAGAGATGAGAGGAGGCTGGATGAAGCAAATCCTGACCTGAAGGTTAATAACTGCCAAAAAAGTAAAATATAAAAGCCGGAAACTACCTTCATAGTGACTTCCGACTTTTATATTTTCATCTGGGTACTATATACGTTTACACAAGTAAATTTTACCTTTAGCAACTACAATATATATTCTCCTGTTTTATCAGGGACTACAACCTGTTAGGATCCCTCCTTGGTAATGGGTAAGATGGCTTACTATATGGCTTCTTAGGACCAAAAGAATTTGTTTTGCGGTCTGTTGTTTTAGGCTTAGCCTCTTTCACAGATATGATGTTCCCTTTTAGAAAGGTGCAGTCGATGTTGTCAATGGCATCAAAGGCCGCAAACTTCTCTGTCATTTCTACAAAGCCGAAACCACGGGATATCCCTGTTTCATTGTCTTTTAATACCCTTACCGAAACTATATCGCCGAACTCTGAAAAGATTTGGCGCAGGTCGGCATCCGTTGTTTCTGTGCTCAGATTACCTACAAAAAGGTTCATACAATTCTATTTTTATCTTCTATTTTTTTTTAAAAGGATTTTCATCCTGCTTATTTATTACTGTAGCTACAAGATACAACTTTAGAAAGAAATGTACAATTTGCATGTACATATCACTACCTGAAATTATTAAAACTATTTTTATTTTCCTGATATTTTTATTATTTCAGCTTCCATTGCTTCGTAAACGGTTTGCTTCAGTGTGTTAATGTTTTGTGGTTCTATGTTGTGTACTGCTATTGGGGGAAGGAAAATAACCCTATTGCGCCCTGGCCAAAGTTTCCACCAGGCGCGATAATCCCATCGTTGTTCCATATCAGCAAAAATAAGGGGTAGTATAGGGGTTTGTGAGCTTATTGCAAGTCTGAATGCGCCATTGTAAAATTCTTTCAGGGGCTCACCGGTTTCATTGAAAGTACCTTCTGGGAAAATGGTAATACAACTTTCATGGGCCAGTACCCGCCACATAAGGCGCATACTAAGTGTACGGCTTTTGGGGCTATCGCGATCCACCATTATTACAATTTGCCGGTATAAGAAGCCCAGCACCGGTATCCGCGATATTTCCTTCTTACCTAATGCCCTGAAGTAGAATGGTATAGCAGCAAATATGGCTATAGTATCCATATAAGATATATGGTTGGCTACAATCACATATCTGCCTGGTGGTGGTTTTATGCCGCCGGTTTTGATGGGCATCCCTATTATCCATAACCAACCTTTAGCCCAATATTTTATAATGGCATAAATAGTTTTTCTTGCTGTAATGTTATTGCCTGCACTAATCAGCAAAAAAAACGGGAAGCATATCAACAGGCATACAATAAATGTAACCAGTACGTATAGGGTATAGAACGGCTGGAATACTTTTCGGAACATCTATATGCCTGTGACTCTGAACAATGGACGACCTATTTGGTCGCGACCTGGCCACGGTATAGAAACCAATATTACAACCATAGCTATAGTTGTAAACCAGAACAACCTTTTGAACTTTGCCTGATCTGAAATATTTTTCTTAATACTGCTGTATCCTATGTGGATCAATATGATGGCTATGATCATCATCACATTATGCTCCATAGCATAGAAGCGTTGAAAAGTATTTTTCATCATAGCAGCGCCACCCGTAGTAAGTGTGTTGAAGTAGCCGTTTACAAAGTAAAGCGCCAGCCCCAGCAGCAATTGTATATCGCAACAGATGAGTAGGATCAGTGCATTGCGTTTATCTGCTTTTCCAAATACGCGATTACCACCCATACCACGCAGCCCACCTATTATTGTGAGCAAGGCAAAAAGTAATATTAGCCAGCGTAAGTCGCTATGTAGGTATAATATAAATGCCATCATGATTGCAGTTTTTGTACACTAAGGTAATATGGAATTATTAAAATATCCTATGAAACACAAATTATCATTACCAGTTCATTCTTTCGCGCAGTGTACGTATATGCTCCATATGGTGCCTGCTGTGCCAGGCATACATAGCTGTCATTTCCCACATGGGTACATTTCTATTGTGCTCAGGATGGTAGTATGTACGCTCCCACTGTTCCGGCTGCATCTGCCTTAACGTAGTGGTCCACCGCCTGTGCAGGGCATGCAGCAGTGTTAGCGATATATTGATGGGTACCAGTTGCGTATCCTGCAATTGTGCCCACAATTCTTCTTTATAAGGTTTTATTTGGGGGTTGTCTTCAGTAAGCGCCAACTTCAGACGTATATATGCATTCATATGGCTGTCGGCTACATGGTGTATCACTTGTTGTATGGTCCAGCCTCCATCGCGGTAGGGCACCTGTAGTTGTGGTTCATCCAGGTTCTCAATGCATATATCCAGCCACAACGGCAACGACTCAAGTATATTCATCCAATCGTTTAGCGATTGTGTTGTATAGCTTTCTGGTCGTTGAAACTTACCTATAGGATATTTAATTTTTTCCAGGCTGTCTTCCATGTTGTATCAGGTTACATATGCAATATACGTGCAAAAAAAAGCCTCCGTTTAAGGAGGCTCATACTATTTTGTTTTATCCAGAAAATCTTTCAGCTCTTTTACCGAGGCATCTTCCTGGAAAGCGTTGTTTACCTTAAAGTAATTGGTAGGGTCAACCGTTTTGCTGTAAGACGTTTTGGCGAACTCTAGCCTTGAATGTTCTGCAGTAAATAACATACACAATTCAAAAACTTGTTGCGATGTAAAGCAATAGCTATTCTCCAGCATTACTGCAGTTGATAGTTTGGTGCCATCGTCTGGCAATGCGCTAATGTCAGCTTTTGCCTCGTCAAACGACGGAACGTCCATAGGATTAGGACATGGCGCATTACTGATGCGGCGTGTACCATCGCTGTTATACCCTTCGTAATTGGCTGAGTTTACATATGGTGTGCTGTTGCCATCCATTGCTACTACACCGGGTGTCGTATTTGTTGTTGTAGTAGTTATAGCAACAGTGTTATTCGGCATAGTTGTAGCAGATATCGGTGCGGGGGTGTTAACGCCTTGTACAGTGCCATTATTTGTTACGGTTGCAGGTACCATAACTACTATCTGTCCATTGTCAATTGTAGTATCAATATTAGATACCGGCGGAGCCGCGGTTGGTGTTTCAGTATCATGATAAGATGACATTGATGTAAACACCTTTTTGATGATTTTGGCATGTTTACTTTCAGGTATTGCATCCTCGCCCACTTTCGTCTGGCCTGCTGCGTTGTTCACTACTGCACCATGTACCGCATCAGCAAATGCCCTGGCATCTGATGTATGTTCAACAGGTGGGGCAGGAGGAGGTGGTGGCGGGGGAGTAGAGACGGTAGCCTGCACGGGTGTTGTATTGTTTGTGTTCTGTGCCGGCTGAGCATCTGTTACAATAGTTGTGGTGGTTACATTGCCATGCTTGCTGTAAGAATATTTTGTTACATTATCTGCAGGTGGGGTTGATACTGCTACCTGGGGTTGCGATGGCGTAGTAACAGTAGTTGTTACAACCGGCGCTGAATAGGTAGTGACCTGAGATGTAGTTGTTTGTGAAGTGGTTACTGTATTAGGTGTTGATTGTGTTGTAGTGGTGTACGTAGTCTGTGGGTTTGTAAGCAAAACTGCAGACCCATCACCCACAGCAACCATATGCGTATTAGCGTATTGGTCATTTGCATCATCACGGTACTTAGTTAGATTTTGTAGCTTATCCTCGGTTATTGACGAGTTCTGTATGTTCATGTAATCAGCATGCACATTGTCTTTCACTACTTGCCTGTCACCCAACTTAGTTAAATCTATGGTCTGCGGCTTTGTTTTTCTTTCATCGTTTGCAAGTACCTGGTCTTCTGATGGTACATACAGTTGAGTGCCATTACCATTTACAGGAGCAGTGGGGTTGCCATAAACATCAGTTGGTGTTACTTTTTTGGTATGTAGTGTTATGGTCTCTCCTTTTGAGTTAGTAGTTGTGGTAGTTGTAGATGTTTCTTTGGCTTGTGAAGCAGAGTAGTCTATAAATTTTACGTCTTTGTCTTTTATTGGTTTGCCAGAAAGATCGAAGCCGGTATTACTGGATGAAACCATGACACTCTTGCCATTTATCATCTCTTCGTGAGTAGTGGTTTTTGTAGCTATAGGTGCAGTATAATCTATGAATTGGCCACCATAACCACCTTTATGCGCAAAATATTTTACATCGTTGGTCAGGTATTTTTCATTTATGGGTACTACAGAAAGGAAGTGCAGCTCAATAGTGCCATCCAGTGTTCTCCTTATATTGTAATATGCATCGGCGCGTTTGCCAGATGGGTCGGTAGCATTGCCTGGAGTAGTAACTCTTATATCTGCCAGAAGTATAGGTAAGGATTTGTCTTCGAAAACGATCTTACCATCATACACTGGCTTGTCTAAGCCGGTTAATTTGATGTCATCCTGGGCAACAGTATTTTGTGGCTTACCGTCCAGTACCAAAACGAACCGTTCATGGTTATCTGAGTAAACTGTAAGCGTGCTCCCCTTGCCCGCTTCCGGGGGCTGAGCATGTGCCACAATAGGGGACAGCAACAAAACGCCAATTACCGTCTTGAGATTCATAAACAAAATAATTTATCATGCAAGTTTACAATAAAACACCGATACCTTGGTTTAATATTATTTAATAACTTGTTAATGAAACGGTTATTAAACGGTTTTTATGTAAAATCAATAACAAAATAGTCAACAAAATGTTATATTAATTCTTTAATTCAAAGAACGATGTTGCCATGCGTTCTACTTCGGTACCTATTGCCAGCGATGCTGTAGCTGCGGGCGACGGCGCATTGAGTATGTGTATAGCATTACCATTGCGTTCTATTTTAAAATCGTCTATCATTTCGCCCTCGGGGGCCAACAGCATGGCTCTTACTCCTGCACGGCCAGGCACAAGGTCATCCATTTCCAGACTGGGTATTAATGCTTGTAAGCGGGTTAAGAACAATTTTTTAGAAAATGCACGCCTATACTCATCTATACCAAAACGCCAGTGTTTGTAGAAAAACTTCCATGTGCCGGCATGGCTGAAGGCTTCTTTAGTGTCAGTAAAAGAGAAGTCCGTTTTTCCATATCCTTCACGTTTGAATACGAATACAGCATTAGGTCCGCACTCAGTACCACCTTGTATCATGCGGGTAAAATGCACACCCAGGAATGGGAATTGGGGATTGGGGACAGGATATATAAGGTTTTTTACTTTTTTTAACCCTTTCTGAGATAAGTCGTAGTAGTCGCCACGAAATCCCACAATGGTACTATCTGTTTTTACTCCTTCCTTACGTGCTACTCTGTCGCTTTGCAGGCCTGCGCATGTAATGATATAGCGGCCGGTAAAATTCCCCTTTGGTGTAACTACAATAGTATGGTCACCATTTTTTTCAAATGCAGTGGCTTCATAACCCGTAAGTATGCGGCTACCGGCAAACTTGGCACGTATCAGCTCAGCGTATTTGCGCGATACGGCAGCATAATCTATTATGCCTGTACATGGCACCCAAAGTCCACGTATGCCTACACAGTACGGTTCTATTTCTTTTATCTTGGCCGGGCCTATCTGTTCTATACCTTCAACATCGTTTTTTATCCCGTTGTTAAATACCTTATCCATGTGGGCAAGCTCACTTTCTTTTGTAGCAACTATTATTTTGCCACATATGTCATGGGGTACTTTGTGTTCTTTAGCAAAGGCAACCAGCTCCCTTCGGCCATCTACACAATTCTTTGCCTTGTAACTGCCTGGTTTGTAATAAATGCCCGAATGTATAACGCCAGAGTTATGTCCGGTTTGGTGAGCTGCTACTTCGTTTTCTTTTTCAAGCACCAAAATACGCTTGTCTGGGTATTTTGTATTTATCTTATATGCTGTTGCCAACCCCACTATTCCACCACCAACTATTATTATATCATATTTGTCTTGTTCCATCTGTTGCATTTGGGGCGTAAAAATAGCGCCATTTTACCGAAAGGCTATTCATATACAGTGGTTATTATCCATGCGGGCTATTTATTAAAAGTTTTATGGCTGCTTATGTATAAATTTGCCATTATAGGGCACTATATTTATATCAAGCTGCTACCAGATCGTTGTATTTAGTAAAAACATAAAGGACAAAAATGTTTTCAAGGTTATTTGGGAGAAAGAAAAGAGAAAGTGAAGAAGAGGATAATAGTGATGCAGTGCGCGATTATTCGTTTCTGGGGGCCGATATGCACTCTCACTTTATACCGGGCATAGATGATGGCGCTCAAACAATAGATGATAGTATTACAATGCTGAAAGCCATGCAGGACATGGGATATAAAGGCGTTGTCACTACACCCCATATCAATTTCGATCACTATCCTAATTCTTCATCAAAAATATTAGCGGGCCTGCAACAGGTGCATCATACGCTGAAGGAAAAGGATATGGATATTGCAGTAAAAGCGGCTGCCGAGTATTACATAGACGATCATTTTTTCCAGATACTGGAACGTGAGCCTCTCCTTACCATTTATCAGGATCAGGTATTGGTAGAAATTTCGATGGCATCGCAACCATCCAATTTGTTTGAGATCATGTTTAATATACAGCTTAAGGGATATAAGCCTGTATTGGCACACCCCGAGCGCTACCTATATTTCAGGGAGAACAGGCAAATATTTACAGACCTTAAAGACAGGGGCTGTATGTTGCAGCTCAATACATTGTCACTTGCAGGTTATTACGGAGGCGATGTGAAGGATATGGCGCTCTTCATACTTGAAAATAAGCTGTATGATTATGCGGGCACAGACATGCACCACATGAGGCATGCCGAGCTACTGCAAAGGTTTACGCAGGGCAAAACCTTCCTGAAGCTGCAGAAGTATGCATTTAGAAATAAGGATTTGATTGCTTAGCGCTGTTTACACTTAGCAAAAGGATAACAAAAAGGTACTATTACACGTGGAAGGCAATTTTTATCTTGTGCCAATTTTTTATATTTTACACCCCTAGTATTAATAATAAACTCAATAATGGAATCAGGTAATGTCAGAGTGGCTGTTATAGGCCTTGGATACGTAGGCCTGCCACTGGCAGTGGAGTTCGGGAAATTGTATCCGTCGCTGGGATTTGATATCAATACTAAAAGGATCAATGAATTGCAAGGTGGCAAGGATAATACACTGGAAGTTGATGATGAGACCCTGAAGAGTGTAATATCCGAAGTCGTTCCGCTGGATGGCGTAAAAGGGTTGCATTGCACCAACAAACTAGGCGATATTGCTGACTGCACTTACTATATAGTAACAGTACCCACTCCTGTTGATAAGAACAATTGCCCTGATCTTACCCCGCTGTACAAAGCCAGTGAGAGTGTAGGCAAGATTCTGAAAAAGGGAGATATTGTTGTTTACGAATCGACAGTTTACCCAGGTGTTACAGAAGAAGAGTGTGTGCCTGTACTGGAGCGTGTTTCGGGTCTTAAGTTTAATGTTGACTTTTTTTGTGGATATTCTCCAGAGCGTATAAACCCCGGAGATAAGACACATACCGTAACCAAAATAAAGAAGGTAACATCTGGTTCTACACCAGAAGTTGCTGAAAAAGTAGATGCACTCTACCGGTCTGTTATAACAGCAGGTACACATAAGGCCAGCAGTATAAGAGTGGCAGAGGCTGCAAAAGTAATAGAGAACGCACAGCGCGATATCAACATTGCATTCGTAAATGAACTAGCAAAGATATTTAACAGGCTGGGTATAGACACGCACGAAGTATTGGCTGCATCTGCAACTAAGTGGAACTTCCTGCCCTTTAAGCCAGGGCTGGTTGGTGGCCATTGCATAGGCGTTGACCCTTATTACCTGGCGCAAAAAGCACAGGAAGCCGGTTATCACCCTGAAATAATACTTGCAGGCCGCCGCCTGAACGATGGCATGGGTGCATATGTTGCCAACGAGGTTGTGAAATTGATGCTTAGGAACAATGTTGGCGTAAAGAATGCAAACTTGCTGTTGCTGGGTATCACCTTTAAGGAAAACTGCCCCGATGTGCGCAATACTAAAGTGATTGACATTGTTAAAGAACTGAAGTCATATGAAATAAATGTAACCGTTTACGACCCTTGGGCTAACCCGGCAGAAGTAAAGCATGAATACGGTATTGATATTATCACCGAACTGGACGGTGAGCAATATGATGCGGCCATACTAGCTGTTGCACACAATGAGTTTCTTGACTATGCATGGCGTAAGTCTGTGAAGCGCGATGGCGTTGTGTATGATGTTAAGGGCTGCCTGGATAAGGATAAGGTACACGCAAGATTATAACTCCCCATAATAATGGCTAACACGCTAAGAGCGGGAGTTTTTAAAAAGCTCCCGCTCTTTTCGTATTTTTGAATTTTATTTTTTCAATTACATTCCCCAATAACTAAAAAAAGATGCCTGAGACTATTGCTTACGAGCAACTGATTTCCATAGCCAATGAGTATGGTACACCCGTTTATATTTATCATGCTGAAAAAATAGCAGAACAATACAACAAGCTGAAGGATGCTTTTAAAGCGCACCCCACACGCTTTTTTTATGCCTGCAAATCGCTGACCAACATAAATATATTGAAGTATATAAACAGCCTGGGTGCCAACCTGGACTGCGTGAGCATTAATGAAGTGATGCTGGGATTAAAGGCAGGCTTCGAGCCACAACAAATACTTTTTACACCAAACTGCGTAGATTTTGCTGAGATAAGCGATGCGAAAGCGCTTGGTGTCAATATTAATATAGATAACATATCTATATTGGAACAGTTTGGTAGCAAATTTGGTGGTACCTACCCCATTTGCATCCGTATTAACCCACACATTGAGGCTGGTGGTAACTACAAAATTTCTACAGGGCATATAGATAGCAAATTTGGTATTTCTATACACCAGATGCGCCATATAGAGCGTGTAGTGAAAACAACCGGCCTGCATGTGCAGGGCTTGCATATGCATACCGGTAGCGAGATCAAAGATATCAACATATTCCTCAATGCACTTGAGATCATGTTTGAAGCTGCACAGAAGTTTGACCGACTAGAGTTCATAGACCTGGGCAGTGGCTTTAAAGTGCCTTACAAAGAAGGCGATAGAGAAACAGATATTTATACACTTGGTGAAAAACTCACTGAAGCAGTAAAAGAATTTGAAAAAGAATACGGTCGCAAACTGGAAGTTTGGTTTGAGCCTGGTAAGTACCTGGTGAGCGAGTGTGGTTACTTCGTAACTAAAGCCAATGTAATAAAACAAACCACGGCAACAGTATTTGTAGGTATAAATTCAGGCTTCAATCACCTGATAAGGCCAATGTTTTACGATGCTTATCACCGCATTACCAACATTACTAATCCCACAGGTGCCGAGCGCATATACACAGTGGTAGGTAACATCTGCGAAACAGACACTTTTGCATGGGACAGGGTGCTGAATGAGGTAAGAGAAGGTGACTATCTTTTGTTCCACAACGCAGGTGCATACGGGTTTGAAATGAGTAGTAACTTCAACTCACGCCTGAAACCTGCCGAAGTATTGGTAAAGGATGGTAAAGCGCAACTCATACGTCGTCGCGATGTATTTGAAGATCTGCTCCGCAACCAGCTGGAGGTGCTTTAATTCATTTATCTGCTTATAAAAATGGCTGGAATTTGTATACAAATTCCAGCCATTTTCATTCTGCTATATCTAGCTCGATTCTTACTTTAAGTAAATATAGGCTGCCAACGTAACCAGTATGCCTATAGCATAGCCCAGCCATATTTCTCCACTGCCATGTGCACCCAATATGCGGCGCGCAGTACCTATGGCACCTGCCACTAAAACAGTAGCAAAGAACAGGAGTATCATATTTACAGGGCTTGTCATAGCCAATACTATCATCAGACCCACGTAGCTGCCTGCTGCTGCGGTATGCATACTTACTTTAAAGAAAATATTGATCAGGAACAACAGGATAATACCCCAGAACGAACTGAGCGTTACCAGGTGCAATATCATGGGCACGTTGGGTATATTACCAAATACCATGTTGGCCCAGAAGTAAAATATCATAGTGGCTATAAGCGGTATGATACGGTCTTTGGCGGTATGCAATTGTATGCTTTCAATAAAGTCTAGCTTTTTAAGCAGGAACAAAGTGAACAGTGGAAAGAAAACAGTAAGAAAACCCATTATCAGCAACCATTGGCCAAACATGGATATATCTATGCCTGCAAAGCTGGTTGGTGATAAAAAATAAACACCAGCTGCCATAATAACTGGCATGAATACTGGGTGAAAAATATACGATATAATATTTGCGAGTATGGTTAGCCCCTTTGGATATTTGGAAGCTGTTGCCGGTATGTCGTTCATTTTAGGAGTCTAATATTGGTGAAAGCCACTTCTTCATTTCTTCAGGGTCCATGCCTTTGCGGCGGGTATAGTCAACCAGTTGGTCTTCCAGTATATTGTTGATACCGAAATAAGAACTATGCGGATGACTAAAATACCAACCACAAACCGCTGCCCCGGGATACATAGCCAGCGATTCGGTAAGGATGATACCCGCGTTGCCTGTAGCATCCAGCAGGTCGAACAATTTTATTTTCTCAGTGTGGTCAGGACATGCAGGATAGCCGGGCGCAGGCCGTATGCCACGGTATTTTTCCTTTACCAGTTCAGATATCGGCATTTGTTCTTCCTTATCATATCCCCATAGTTCCTTGCGCACACGCAGGTGCAGCACTTCTGCAAATGCCTCAGCCAATCGGTCTGCTATGGCTTGCAGCAATATCTTATTGTAATCGTCAAGGTTGTCTGCAAATGCCTGCAGGTGTGGTTCTATGCCATGTATGCTTACGGCAAATGCACCCATGTAGTCTTTCTTGCCGGGCATTATGAAATCTGCCAGGGAGAAGTTGGGTTGACCTGCTGCTTTTTTTATCTGCTGCCTCAGGAACTCCAGGGTCTTGATCACATGTCCATGCTCATCTTTCAGTTCTATGGTATCTGGTGCGGTTCTCAATGTTTCCCAAAAACCGATCACACCGTTTGCTGTAAGCCACTTTTCGGCAATTATTTTGTCCAGCAATGCGTTGGCATCGTTATACAACCGTGTTGCTTCTGTACCGGCATGTGCATCTGTAAGTATATCCGGAAACTTGCCGCGCATCTCCCATGTTATGAAAAAAGGTCCCCAGTCTATGTACTGACGTATTTCAGCAATATCATATTCGGCAAAGACCTTCACCCCTGTAAATGAAGGTACGGGTGGTTGATAGTCTATCCAGTTTATATCAACGGGGTTATTCTGCGCTTCTTCAAGAGTAATGTATGCTTTGGCAGAACGTTTGTTTGCAAAGTCGTCGCGCAGCTTACTATACTCATCTTTTATATTGTGCAGGTAACCTTCTTTTTGTTCTTTATTCAGCAGGTTGCCGGCTACGGTAACGCTACGGCTGGCAT
Organism: Bacteroidota bacterium; assembly: GCA_013286835.1. Taxonomy (GTDB): domain Bacteria; phylum Bacteroidota; class Bacteroidia; order Chitinophagales; family Chitinophagaceae; genus JABDEZ01. The sequence goes on along the minus strand of JABDEZ010000018.1, from coordinate 20,157 downwards.
CCAGCACATAAACCACACCTTCGTTATACTCAGGTGCTATCTTCACAGCAGTATGCATGCGCGATGTTGTTGCGCCACCTATCAGCAAAGGTTGGCTCATGCCCCGGCGTTTCATCTCCTTGGCCACATGCACCATTTCATCCAGGCTTGGGGTTATCAAACCACTCAATCCTATTATATCAACTTTCTCACGTTGCGCAGTTTCCAATATTTTATCGGCAGGCACCATTACCCCAAGGTCTATGATATCATAACCGTTACAGCCCAAAACTACACCTACAATATTCTTGCCTATATCATGTACGTCTCCCTTTACCGTTGCCATTAGTATTTTGGCAGCGCCGGCGGTCTCTTCATTTATAGTGCCAGCTGTAATATGGGCTTGGCGGCGGAGTTCTTTTTCAGCTTCTATATAAGGTGTAAGCACGGCTACACTTTTTTTCATTACACGTGCGCTTTTCACCACCTGTGGCAAAAACATTTTACCACTGCCAAACAGGTCACCCACTACATTCATTCCATCCATTAATGGCCCCTCTATCACGTCAAGTGGTTTAGGGTATTTCTGGCGTGCCTCTTCAGTATCCTGGTCTATAAAGTCGGTAATACCATTTACCAATGCATGTCGCAGTCTTTCTTCCACGCTGGTGCCACGCCATAGGTCATCTTTCTTTTCTTCTTTTCCTTTTGCCTGTACTGTATCTGCAAAGGTCACCAGCCGCTCTGTGGCATCGGGCCTTTTGTTCAGTATCACATCTTCACACAGTTCCCTTAGTTTAGGTTCTATTTCATCATACACCTGTAGCTGTCCGGCATTTACAATGCCCATATCCATACCTGCTTTTATTGCGTGCAGCAAAAAAACACTGTGCATGGCCTCACGTACAACATCGTTACCCCTAAATGAGAAAGATACATTACTTACACCACCGCTCACTTTAGTAAGCGGCATTTTTTGTTTTATGATCCTGGTGGCTTCTATGAAATCAACACCATAATTATTGTGTTCTTCTATACCGGTTGCAATAGCAAATATGTTCGGGTCGAAAATGATATCCTGTGGTTTGTAACCGACTTGTTCTGTTAATATCTTATAAGCACGCTCGCAGATCTCAACTTTACGTTCCATAGAATCGGCCTGCCCTACTTCATCAAAAGCCATAACAATTACCGAGGCGCCATAGTTGCGGCATATAATAGCCTGCTCTATAAATTTCCCCTCCCCTTCCTTCATAGAAATGGAGTTTACAATACATTTACCTTGTACGCACTTCAATCCTGCTTCTATAATTGAGAATTTAGATGAGTCGAGCATAATAGGTATGCGGGCTATATCCGGCTCAGCTTGTAGCAGGTTCAGGTATGTGGTCATGGCTTGCACACCGTCTAGCAGGGCATCATCCATGTTTATGTCTAGTATTTGTGCGCCACTTTCTACCTGCTGCCGTGCAACAGATAGGGCTTCTTCATACTTGTTTTCCTTTATAAGGCGTGCAAATTTTTTAGATCCTGTAACATTGGTACGTTCCCCAACATTAATAAAATTTGTTTCCGGGCGAACTATAAGAGGCTCCAGGCCACTCAGGCGGAGAAATGGTTGTATTTCAGACATCAATCAACATGAAAAATTATGCAAATGTAAAAACTAAATCAGAGTAATCACTGAAACAAGTCTCGCATTTCAATAAAATGAAAGGCCTTTCTCTGAAATTATCTTTAAAGGTACCATTGTTCAAGAAATAATATGTTTCGATGGTAAATACTAAAAATGTTTATTGATAATTTATATATTTACAAAATATTCAAAATTCCTTATGAAGACCGCTATACTCTTTCTCGCCGCCGTTATTCTATTTACCTGGTCAGCAAATGCACAATTCAGCCTTAGTCAAAGTGATTTTACTGCTAATGTTTTTTCTGGTTCCCAAAGTAGTGAGGATAGCATAAGTACCAGCTATGGCACAACAGGCATACCTGCAAACATTGGGGCCGGTGCAAACGTGGCTTGGGATTTTACAGGACTTAGTTATTATTTCGTTGATACACCATTTGTACTGCACCTTCCATACCCCAATTATAGTTACCAGGAGTTTGGCATACATCCTATAAAAGAACCATTGCTATATTTCGATGCACGCTCGCTATATAATATATTGCCCAACGGAATTTTAAAACTTGGTGAAAAACTGGACGGTAAAGGCTTCTCATTAGCAGCTGCAACAGGTGGTCTTACAGATAGCATCATATTTCCTCAACAAGTGGTCCTATATTCAGCGCCTTATACAAAAATATATTTCCCCGCTACTTACAATTCGGTATGGTCTTCATCATTTAGCACATCTACGGGCTTTCTGCTCAATTATGCAGCTGGCAGCTTATCTCATGCTCCAGGTACCTATAGATCTTACGTTACAGAAAAGGACACCGTAATTGGGGTAGGAACTGTGCAGGTAAATACTGCTGCCGGTAAAAAATCTGATTTCAGATCTGTGATAGAAGTAAAGATTATATACCAACAGGTAGATAGCTTTTTTCAGGGCACAACGCCTTTCCCTGCTAATGTGCTTCAACAATTTGGCCTAACGCAAGGACAGGTAACCAGTACGTACGATTATAAATATTACCGTGCAGGTGAAACAACCCCGTTGGTAGATGTATTTTTTGCTGATAATACATTTAGTTCACAAAGCATTACACATACCTACGTACACACTCAACGTCTTCCTTTATATACAAGTGTGCCCCTCGTTACATCACAAGACGGTATTACGATCTATCCTAACCCGGTGGCTAACCATATATTTACAATGAATGTACCTGCAAATTTATCAGATGCTGCATATCGTATGGTAAACATCACAGGGCAGGAAATACTCAAAGGCAACATATTAGCTTCAGGTCAGGTATCGATACACGTGCCAGCAAATATAGCAAGTGGGATATACTATATGCAATTATACAGCAATGGCAAGCAGATAAGCGTGAGATCAATTGAAATAAGATAAAAAATATTTGATGAATAATGAGAATTGGCCAGGCTTTAAATTAGACCCTAGTCAATTTTCAATTTTATGTAATTACTTGATATTGTATTTACTGCACTTTTCAATAAATCAAATAGACGTTTCCATTCTTCTTTTTCACCCTATCTCCAAATATTGTATAAACAAATAATGATATTATTATTTGTTTATTTCTAACCTTTAGCCTTTTTTTGCCGTCAATAGATATCAGGGAAGGTACTTAAACGCCATAAATAGTTTTTGTATTTAATGCGAATTCTTATTTTTGCTGATAATGAAAACTTTTCCTTGTAAATGATTCAACCTTAAATCAACCACCATGAAAAAATTGCTAATTCTAGTATTGATCCTGGCCGCAATGTCAGGGATCTCTCCCCACACTAATGCCCAGGTCATCTATTCTCAAAATTTTGATACAACGTCTTACTTTCAGTCTATACCCGCTGGCTGGACAAATAGTGTGTTCAATTATTCATTTGACAACAACAATCGTAATCAGGGTTATCCGGTTTGGTTTCAGAATAATTTAGCGGGAAGCGCCTATGTAAATGGGACCTATTATTACCCTGATTGCCCCCCCTACCCCTCATCTAGCCCATTTGCTTACTATGACCCATTTGGCTGCTGCTCTCTTTCCTCTGGCCCCTATGGGACCCAGTATGAGTATTTTTTTCCTTATCCAACCCCATTAAATAACGGGCAGGCTGATAATAACTGCGATGGCGGAGGGTTTATGGTTTATGCTGCACAAGGCAATGGGTATAACGATGGAAATGCGGGTTCACGCTTTGGATATTTTGGTGAATTAGCTTCTCCTGCATTAAATTTAAATGCAGCCTACGCTCCTTATAATGGGGTTGGAACAATAAGGCTAACATTCTTTTTGCAGACCGGGTATATAAACCAGGATTATACTGAGCAAGTAAAGGTTTATATTAATTCATCGCCTACGTCAACCGGCGGTACACTTATCGATTCTATTTATCCTTGGGGCGACCCAAAGTTTACTTTGCCAGTAGATCAATTTGGCAATCCTATGTGGACGCAATTTCAATACACCGTACCAGCAAGCTACTACACAAACCCCAATGCATATATTATCTTCAAGGCTACTCCATCTACCAATGATCTAACCTATAATGTTGGCGGTGATATAGACCTGGACGATTTTGCTGTTACATATATACCACCTTGCGTAACACCACTTTCCACTCAACTGCCCACTAATCTTGTTTTTAGTACTAGTGCGTCTATTGTTAATGGTAGTTTTACCGCACCTGCTAACCCGCCAAGTGGTTATGTTGTAGTACGGTCTATAGGGCCATTGTTAGGTGCTCCGGTAAACGGCACTACCTATAACGTTGGTAATGTATTTGGTGCCAATGGTATTGTGGTTGCAGACACTAGTGGAACCTCATTTACAGATCCTGGTCTTACTCCTGGTACGGCATATACTTATACTATTTTCCCTTATTCCAGCGGTAGTGCTTGTTCTATTACATATTATGTACCTACTCCCCTTATTGGTATCGTAACAACCGGCAGTACTAATACATATACCTGGAACAGGATTGTGTCGGCATCTTTTACAAACTCTGCCAACTGGACTCCTGCTCGCATAGTACCAGACCCTACAGATATTCTTGTGTTTAACAATGGCATATCCGATACCGCCACCGGTGCCCCCACCGATGGACCTATATATACACAAGGTATAGGCCGTTTAAGTGTTGCAAATACTACACAAGTGCATTTGCAGTCTGTCAATCCCGGCATACTTACTACTAACGTAAATGGTATAGCTAATGCTACAGGTATAGATATAGCTGTAGGTTCAAGTCTTATATTGGATGGTGATGGTGGCATCACCCTGAATTTTGGCGCAGGTAGCTTACCCGATATTGAAGGTACCCTTGCAATAAATAATAACAATGGACTGAACGTAGTTGATTTTAGCAACTCAGTTGCTACCGTTGGTACTCAGGGGCAACTTGCTGCAGGCGGTACTATGGATATATATCCTTTTGTTGTTCCTTCTGCGTCATCGCTTATTATTAATGGTACCTTTAATAATGGATATACTACAGTAGGTGGTTTCATTGTTTATCCTGCTACCTGGAATCCTGGTTCTACTGTCCTTATTTCCGGCTACACGACCTCTACGGTTGGTCCGCTTGCCACCAGCCTTAATCAGGTTTTCCAAAATTTTGTGTACAATGCATACAATCAAACATCCGTTTGTAACTGGAATGGTGTACATCTCAATGTAACAGATACTTTTAACATAACTTCTACCGGTACAGGTACATGGGCATTGGCAAGTACACAAGCATATAATGATACCCTTAATAATTTTATACAGGCTGGTGGTACATTTGATGTGAGCACAGGGGCAAGTGTTGCCGCTGGTACACAGGTACTTACGCTGACAGGTACATTTAACCAATTGGGTGGTAATATACAAAGCAGTGGTACACTCACTACTCAGCCCAACCTGTTCTTCAACGGTACTAGTGGTACACAGAATGTAACACTTAGTAATGCACCTGCCGGTCCTATAGTTTATCGTGTAGGTAATGCTGCCGGTATCAACCTTGTTGGTATCAACAGCCTGGGTTCAACACCTGTACTTGCCATCAACAGTGGTGGTGGTGTGCGTATATCTACAACAGCAGCTAACCCGATCAATACATCGCTGCTGTTGCAATATGCTACAACCAACTCTACACTTACATTCGATACTGCAGGCAATATTACTGCAACGGCTGCAGTATGGCCGTCAACAACAGCCCCTTTCAATGTAGTAATAAATGTAAATACGGGTAACGCCGTACAAGTCCCATTCAATGCAACTATACCTGGTACGCTTACCTTCCTCTCGGGTGATATAGACATGAGTTCTTACGGTCTTACTATAGGCAACAGCACGCTGGCTACAAACCAGGGTACTATTATGGAGCCTGCAGGTGGAACCTCTTATGCCAATGTACTGGGTAATGGTAATGTGCGCCTTACTACGGGTTCACTCACACGCTGGTTTGGTACCGCAGGGCTGCCTATAGCGGCGAACGTAACTGCAGGTAATGGTCTTACCAGCCAGGGTTTCTTCCCTGTATCATACGGTCCATCCAATAGAAATGTATCTGTTTTCTTCAGTGCAGCTAACGCCCTGGGTGCAGGTGGTACTATAACATTAACACATAATGCAGCTACAGGTACATCAGCGCTAAATCCTACTGTTAATGATGGCGGTTATATAATGGATACACGTACCAATGCTTCATGGAGCTTTGCTACAGGCAACCAGCTTACTTTAACTTCTGGTGCCACCTTTAATATCAAGGCCACAGCAGGCAACTTGCTCAATCCTATTAATATCAACCAACTGCGTCTTACCCACGTAAATGCAGCACCGGGTGCCAATGGCGGTGGTGGTGGTTCTGCACCAAACTTTACAGCAACAAGAACAGGTCTGTTGGGTACTGACCTCACAGGCAGTCCATGGTACTTTGCAGCTAATGCAGTCGATATCAATACTGGTGCATCAGGCGTTTATACCCAGGTAACTACTGGGCCATGGACCACTGCAAGCAACTGGGATGTTAATGCTGTACCTGCTGCTACAAGTATTGCAGTCATCAATCCTGGTGTTGTTTCTACCGTCAGCTCTGCTAGTTGTGTTGCCAAATCGCTTACAGTATTGGGTACTGTTAATAACAGTACTTCTGGTAATGTACTGAATGTAGATAGCTCATTCGTAAATAACGGTGCAGTTAATATTACTGCTGGTAGTTTGCTGGTCAATAGCAACAATACTGCAAGCGAGATATCAGCATTCGCTAATGTAGGTATATACAATTATGGTAGCTTCATTCTTAACGGTGGTACTGTAGGTATAGGTATGGGTACTTTAAATGGTGGTAACAAACCATTTGAAAACTATGGAGGCTTTAGCGTAGGTACAGGAAGTACGCTTAACATCAATGGTAACTTTGCTTCGCTGGGTGGTTCTTACTTTACACAATCGGGTGGTAACATAACTGTTGATGGTAATACAGGTGAAACTAACCTGGTAAACCAGCTGGCACACAGTGTACCTCACGGACGTGCCTTGTTCAGTCTGCAAACACCAGCTATTCACTTTTATGGTGGCAATGTAACCATTGTCGATCCTCCTGCAGATACTACTTATCTTAATCCATTCAGTGGTTTGCCTGCGGCGTTCGAGTTTGTAGTTCCTGCTGGTACTCCAATGTTCAATGATTCATCTGCTCATACCTTTACATTTGGTAATAGTACCTCAACCGATGCGGGTGGTAATACAAGAGGCTTCCTGTTGATGACCACAGGGTCTGGTGTATCTTCATTGTTTAATTTCAGTAACCTTGTTATAAATGGTGGTGCAGGTACCAACAGGGCAGTAACTACTTACTACACAGGTATAGGTGTACAAAACTCAATGACCATCAATAGCGGTGGTGAATACCAATTCTCTAATCGTGATCTGGTACTCAATGGTAGCCTTGCGGTAAACAGTGGTGGGAAGCTTACCTCGGATGATGCGGGTACGCTCACCTTTGGCCAGTTACAGTTTGTAGGGTCAGCAACAGCTATTGCTCCTGCAGCGCCAACATTGGCCAACCAGCCACAGCGTGTTACGGGTAACGGTATCTTTGTAAACGGTACTACCAATACAGCCAACCTGGGTAATATCAAAACCTTAAGTCCTCCATATGTTGTATTCAACACAGGTAGTAATTTGTCTGTCCCAAGTAGTGATCTTATTACCTTTGTACCAGAGAACAATGTTCCAAGCCGTATTATCATGGCAACCGGTGCATTTGCTGAAACCGGTGCATCAGGTACCAACAACAATGCAAGTGCCATAACAGGCTGGATAGTAGGTACCTACCAGAAACACGCAGTCATTGGTGCTATGGGTTCAGGTAATTTCAAATATCCAATAGGCGATAGCAATAACTATACACCTGTTTCAATTTCAGGTACAGGAACCAATGTTATTGCTGCCGGCGATATAGCTGTAAGTACACAGCCTGCGGTTGCAAGTACATTGTCATTCTCTTCATTCAACCCATTGAAATTGATCAACCGTACTTACACTATTAGTACATCGCCAACCTTGGTAACGACTCCAAATTCAATAGGTGTATCCTTTACTTTTGTTCCTGGCGATATAACCCCAACAGCTAATTACCAGAACTTTAAAGTTGGTGTTAACCCCGCAGGTACTACGTGGTATTACCTGCATTCTATAGGACAGGCTGCAACGTCTATTTCAATAGATACACTTGCGCCTACCGGCCTTGCAGGCTTGTACCAGATAGGTGAAGGATGTCCTCCAACAGTAATTACCACGCAACCCCAGTCAACCGGTGGTTGTATTGGTGGGTTACCTATTACATTCACAGTAGCAGCTACCGGTGCCAGTCTGCAATACCAATGGTATCATAATGACATAGCAATACCGAGCGCAAATGCTCCGGTTTATACGAGGCTGATCCCTACTCCATCAGATTCCGGTCTTTACTATGCAGTAATAACCGGTGCGTGTGCATTGCCCGATACTTCAAATAAAGTAACATTTACAATTGGTGGTGCATCACCCATTATCGATCAGCCTCTTTCACAAGGTGTGTGTACTGGATCTCCAATTCATCTTTGCGTAGGTGCCTTGAATGCAGGTACATACAGGTGGCAGAAAGACGATGTCGATTTACCACTTGCTTACCAGAACTCGCCTTGTATTACAATCGCCGCCGGCACAATACTCGATGCAGGCCGCTACAGAGTAATAATAGGTAATGGTTGTGCTAATGACACTAGTCTCGATGCTATTATAAATATTAATACGCTGCCAACAGCAACTGTTACTACCACTACTTCATTGGCATTCTGCAATGGCAGTAATGTATTGCTAACTGCAAATGGAACTGCGTTCTCTGGTTATTCTTACCAATGGAGCCGGAATGGTACCACAATATCCGGTGCTACTAACCAGGTATATTCTGCAACCAATGCAGGTAACTATAGTGTTGTGGTAACAGATGTTAACTCTTGTTCCAGTACTTCGGTACCAGACTCTGTAACGGTTTTCCCTTTGCCTCCGGCAAGCGTATTATCAGCGGGTTCTAACGTTTTCTGTAATGGTGGTTCTGTGCGGCTAACTACTAACTTTAATCCGTCATTTACCTATAACTGGCAGTTCAATGGCAATAACATATCAGGCGCTACACAAGACAGCTTCCGTGCAACAACATCTGGCAACTATAGCGTAGCTGTTACTAATATGAATAACTGTATAGGTACTTCTGCAGCTACTCTTGTTACTGCATTGCCGGTTCCCTCTGGTCCTATAGCTGCATCTGGTTCTACTGCACTTTGCAACAATACCAGCGTTACATTAACAGCGCCTTCAGGTGCAGGTTACACCTATCAGTGGTACGATGATGGTGTAGCAATACCAGGTGCAAACCTGATCTCTTACAATGCTAATGCTGCAGGTTTATACAATGTTGTGGTAATATCGAACAGCTACTGTATAGATACTGCTTCACCTGTAAATGTTACGCAGTTCCCGCTGCCGGGTAATGTAATTAGTGCTTCCGGACCTACAACATTCTGTCAGGGTGGCGGTGTTACATTGTCTGCAGGTACTGGCCCTGGTATTAATTATCAATGGCAGCTAAACGGAACTAATGTTGGTGTTACAACTGATAGCCTGTTGGCTTCCCCAACTGCACCAGGCACTTATTCTTATTCTGTGGTTATTAGTAATTCTGCCGGATGCACTGAAACTGCAACACCTGTAAATGTTACTGTCAACTCATTGCCCAATCCGGTTATTACAGGTAATGGTGGTTCCCTCAGTACACAAGGTGGTCAGTATTCTTACCAATGGTATCTTGATGGTGTTCCTGTAACGGCTGCAGGCACAAGTAATACGTACACTGCACCTGCAGGTGGTGACTATACGGTATATGTAACCAACAGCAATGGCTGCGGTAACATGTCAGCTATTTACCACTACAGTCTTGGTGTTTCTAATGTAGTTAACAGCCAGAATGTAAGGGTATATCCAAACCCTGCAAGGGATATAGTTTACATTGATGCACCATTTGCGGTGAATGTATCTGTAAACAGTCTGGATGGTAAGGAACTCTTTAGCAAAGCAAATGCAAAGAGCCTAAACATAGCTGAGCTGGCAAATGGTATCTATATGATCAGGATATCTGATGCAGATGGCAACCTGGTTTCTGTAGAGAAACTGGTGAAAGCTGATAACTAAGGCTAGATAACAAAATATAGAAAAGGGGCCGCTACCAAAGTGTAGCGGCCCCTTTCTAATGCTAGAAATAGTAGTAACATTTAGGAATGGTTGTTATCATGGGTAGCTATAAGCCAAGAACTGCTATGTTCATAAAAAGAGTGTGCTACCCAAAATTAAACGGGTAAGGAATACATCCTTACCCGTTTCAAAATGATCCCAATTAATTACTTATCTCAAAAGCAATAATTCGCGATACTTAGGCAGTGGCCATAGTTTATCTTCAATTACAAGCTCCAGCTTATCGGCGTGGTAGCGTATTTTATCGAAGTATGGTTTTACTTCGTTGCAGTATTTAGTAGCGCGGCGGTGCATACTTTCCTCATTGTTTGCTACTTTCCTGGCTGCAAGCATGGCTTCTACATTGTCGTTGATCTCCTGTATGTGGCCGCTTACTTTTTCTGCAAGTTTTAGCTGGGATTTATAACTGCTTTCGCCTAAGCCTATTTCTTTCAGGCCCTTTATGTTTTCTATTAGAATATTCTGGTAGTGTATAGCAGCAGGCAGTACGTGGTTGGTGTTTAGATAACCCATTATACGGGCCTCAATCTGCACCTTCTTCACGTATTCTTCCAGCATTATTTCGTGGCGTGCTTCCAGCTCGCGCTCGTTATAAATATTGTTGCTATAGAATACTTGTTTGCTTTTTTCTGTTACAAAAGCATCCAGTGCTTCAGGGGTAGTTTTAAAATTGCTCAAGCCACGGCGCTTGGCTTCTTCAGCCCACTCATCGCTATAGTTATCACCTTCAAATAATATGCTGCGCGATTTTGTGATGTAGCTACGTAATATTTGCAGTATGGCTATTTCTTTCTTCTCACCTTTTTCAATCAGGCCATCCACTTCTTTCTTAAACTCCTTCAGGGTTTGAGCTATGATAGTGTTGAGCACCAGCATGGGTGATGCACAGTTGGCAGAGCTGCCCACAGCACGGAATTCAAACTTGTTGCCTGTGAATGCAAACGGACTGGTACGGTTGCGGTCTGTATTGTCCATCAGCAGTTCTGGTATCTGCTTGTGTATATCCAGCTTCAATATTACTTCGTCCTGCTCGCTGAACTTTTCTTTCACACGTGTTTCCACTTCGTTCAGTACTTCAGTAAGGTACTTGCCAATATATACAGATATGATAGCCGGTGGCGCTTCGTTAGCACCCAGGCGATGATCGTTGCTAGCGCTGGCAATTGCAGCACGCAGCAGGTCTGCATGGTCATGTACGGCCTTAATTGTGTTTACAAAAAAGGTAAGGAACATGAGGTTGGTACGTGGTGTTTTGCCCGGTGCCAGCAGGTTTACACCTGTATCTGTAGACATGCTGAAGTTGTTGTGCTTACCACTGCCGTTAACACCTGCAAATGGTTTTTCGTGCAGCAATACTTTCAGCTTGTGCCTCTTGGCCACTTTGGCCATCAGGTCCATCAACAAGGTATTGTGATCTACTGCTATGTTGCACTCCTCAAACATAGGTGCACATTCAAATTGACTTGGCGCTACCTCATTGTGGCGTGTGCGTAATGGTATCCCCAGTTTATATGACTCCTGCTCAAAATCCTGCATGAACTCATACACACGCTCAGGTATAGAGCCAAAGTAGTGGTCATCCAGCTGCTGGCCTTTTGCAGGTGCATGGCCTATTAGTGTACGTCCGCACATAACCAGGTCTGGACGGGCATTGGCAAGCGTTTCGTCTATTACAAAATACTCCTGCTCCCAACCCAGGGTAGCAGTTACCTTGGTTACATTCTTATCAAAATAGTTGCAAACGTCAACTGCCGCTTTATCAAGCGCAGCAATACTCTTCAGCAATGGCGCTTTATAATCAAGGCTTTCGCCATTGTAAGCTATAAATATAGTAGGTATGCACAGTGTTTTACCCTGGCCTGCTTCCATAATGAAAGCTGGTGAAGAGGGATCCCATGCAGTATAACCACGAGCCTCGAAAGTAGCGCGTATACCACCATTAGGGAAGCTGCTGGCATCTGGCTCCTGCTGTATCAGTGCGTCGCCGTCAAAAAGTTCAATTGCAGTGCCATCAGCCTTAATGGTGAAGAACGAATCATGCTTTTCAGCTGTTATTCCAGTCAATGGCTGGAACCAGTGCGTGAAGTGGGTTACACCACGTTCTTCTGCCCAGGCCTTCATACTGGCGGCTATCTGGTCTGCCATACGGCGATCGATCTTCGAACCCGATTTTACGGAGCTCATCAGGCTTTTATAAGCCTCATCGCTCACGTATTCGCGCATAGTGCGCCCTGTAAATACATTACTGTTAAACAAAGCAGTGATCTTTTTAGCACCGTAGCCGGATACTTTTTTATCCTCTTTGCCCATTTCCTGTAATGCAAGAAAGCGTAGTGATGACATTGATATTATATTTTGCGCAAATCTAAAGTATTTTTCGATTTTGTTAAAAAATTTGTGCGAATATTAATAAATACATAACATTTATTTATTTTTAATTCATTATAATGTTGTAGTGTTTGCTCAAACTAAGTATTCTTTTTTGTATAACTACCCTATAATCAATACTGCTCTCAGCCTGACATGAGATTAGCAATTGTGTAAATATGGACTTCCAGCTAAATCTATTTGCTATAAATAAGAAACCATCCTATACATACAAGGATGGCTTCTTTAATTTTTAGAACTTAATGTTAAAGCTGCTCAACAAAAGTGTACTCGCCCGATGTATAGTAGTAGTAGGGTGTGGGCGCTGTAACGCTAACCGTTATTAATTTACCATTGTTGTAGAATACCTTTACCGGGCTGCCCACTGTACTGTAGTTCTTTGTCAGCTGGTAGTTACCCATATCATATGCTTGTATACTTTTATTGTTTGTAGCGGCATAAATGGTATTTCCTGTACCGTCTATAGCGAAGCTGGTATATGTGACGTTGCCGCGTGGTAAGGCAACTGCCGTACGTAAATTACTGTCTACAATAACACCATAACTGCCACATATTACTTTGCTGCCATTGGGATATACAACTGCCGGGTTAGAAAACTGGTAATTGCCACTAATGGCGCTGATGGATTGAGAAACATAATTTCCTTGAGCGTCGAAACGGAAAAGCAGTACCTGTGAGGAATTATCCACACAAAAGAATTCAGAATTAGTATTAGGTATAAGCGCCAGGTATGAGGTGGAGTAGTAATAGCCTGTGTTAGGGGTAACCGAGGTTTTGGTGGCACGGTCGTACGCGAGTACCACATTGCTATAATAGTTGTTAGTTGCAGAGACAAAAAGTTTGCCATTGTTACATGTTATGCTGGAAGCGGTGTTGCCGACACTTATCTGGTCTGTTTGCGTAAGTGTTGCTGCATCATAAATAAACACCCATCCATCATTTCTGGGCACGTAGAGTTCCAGCTTGCCATTGTACATTGCCATATCGCAAGTACCTATAGTGGCGTTTGTATTGATACTGCGCACGAATTTCTTAGATGCGAGGTCGTACACCGCAATGTTGCCAGCAGAGCTGTAGATATAAATTTGTTGGGCCGTCCTGTCATATAATGCATCTTGAGCTACCATAGCCGAAAAATCAATATCTGTCCTGTAATATGTCTCTTTGTTGCTTTGAATTGGTAAGCTATAGTATAGCGATTTCACGTTTGCCATCACGTAGTATTGTGCATAAGGGCTTAGTACAAGTGTATCTGTATATTCGGTAACTGTCTTGGCAACATTTATAAAGGTAAGAGTGTTATTGGTGTTGGTGTTGCCAGCAGTTGTATCGGTTACCCTCACAATAGTGTAGCTTATCAGGGAATCATTGATGAGTTTCGACCATTCGAGCTTCACCGTTTTCCCAGTCATGGTAATTGGTTTTAAAGTGATGGAGGTAGGGCTTACATCGTTGTTGTTGTTCTTCTTACAAGATGCGATTAGCATAAGTGCGCACAGAGCGACCAAGAGGGTTCTTACATTCATTTCTAGAATATTTGTAGTGTTTTTTCGAGCCGCAAAGCTATAAAAGATTAAGCACCAAATAACTAGAAACCCCAAAAAATAATAGAGATTTCAGGTATGTGGACATACCCATTTTAATATATAGCCCATTCCTCGGTACCTGTAACATATGCACATGCGTAATTTTCTGTTAAAACGCCTGTTACAGTAATCATCATAGGTACCTGTCGGCCTTTTGCGTATATCATAAGGCTGTATTCATCACCTTTCGCAAAGTAAGTAATGGGCATATGTTCAATAAAGTCTATTCCACGGCGGCCTATCCATTTATATACTGCTTCTTTCGCTGCCCATGCAAGGGTTACCAATTGCTCGTCATTGCCAAACATTTCCTGCTCTTCGGCACTTAAAAACTTGTGTTGTATGCCCAATATACGCGGGTGCCAGCATTGTATATCTATGCCTGCTTCATCTTCGGGATCTACAACTACTGCCACATAAGGCCATGAATGGCTGATGGAGAAGAAATATTTATCTTCATCTATGCGTGGCTTATCGTGCGGATCTGGAGCAATGGCATGCAGGGGGAAATCTTCCTGTAGGTGCTTCAACAGGTATCGACCTGCTAAGCGTTCCAGCCGACGCTTCTCATTTTTAATGTCTGATACCACTCCGGTATGTTCGGTGAAAAAAGCTTCCGGCTCAGTAACGTGCCATATAGCGGCAAGACCATAATTGCCGGGGTTCCATTCTTTAATGAGGGGCATAGTGTAAAGGTAGGGGGAATTGCCAATGACTTTTAAATAGTGTCTATATCTTCGTATCAAGTCTAATTATGGTGAAAATAGCATCTTAATTTCTTTTATATTCATCCTGCAATCATTTTTCAAAAATCTCTCTTTTTCAAAATCGAATAAAATTTATCTTTGCCCGTATGATACTCTCCGACAGCAGGATTTTGGAAGAAATTGCAGCAGGCAATATTGTAATAGAGCCTTACGACCGTAAATACCTGGGGTCAAATAGTTACGATGTACACCTGGGCAAGCACCTGGCCATTTATAATGACAATGTGCTGGATGCGCGCAAGCACAATCAGATATCGCACTACGAGATACCTGAAGAAGGGCTGGTGATACAACCTGGTACGCTATACCTTGGCGTAACTGAAGAATATACCGAAACACACGCACACGTACCCTTCCTTGAAGGTAAATCAAGCACCGGCAGGCTGGGTATAGATATACACGCTACTGCAGGCAAGGGTGATGTTGGCTTCTGCAACACCTGGACACTGGAAATAAGCTGTGTGCACCCCGTGCGCATATATGCCGGCATGCCTATTGGCCAGCTTATTTACTTCCCTGTAGATGGGGAGGTGATAAACAAGTATAACCGCAAAACAGACGCTAAGTACAATACCCGCACCATAAAGCCCGTAGAGAGCATGATGTGGAAGAACGAGTTTTAGTGGCCCTTATATCATTTATAGTAGTGCTATTGTTTTGTAATAATACATTTCGTATTTTGTTAAAGCACTATTCTTTTACCTGTACCCTTTTACATTGAATATACATATTCTGTAAGTAAAATATAATCCGTTTTACCTGGCAATAGGTGTAGTGCTTGATATTTAGCTATTGTTGCCATGAAAACACGATCACTGCTCATATGCCTCATATTTTCTTTTTTACAGCCTGCAATGGCGCAAAAAGAAAATAACAACTGGTGCTTTGGCCACAACAATGGCCTGTCTTTTAATACCAACCCTCCGCACCAATTTGTCAGCAGTATAATGGCACAACAGACATCTGCAACCATAAGCGATGCTGCCGGGAACATACTTTTTTATACCAATGGAGCTGCGGTGTGGGACCGTAATAACAACATGATGCCTAACGGGCATCTTAATGTTCCACTCCAAAGTACAAGCATCCCATCTATTGATACTGTTGGGTGCAATGCATCGATCATTCCGGATCCGGCTAATAATAATCGTTTTTACATTTTTTCTGGGCCGCCGAATTATTACGACACATTTGTTCTAACTGGATTGTACTATAGTGTAGTAGATATGACGCTAAACGGCGGTTTAGGAGATATAGTGCCTGGTTATAACGCCGTATTATTAGATACAAATGTGAGCCCATCAATGGCAGCAGCAGGCAGTGGGCAATGCAATAAGTGGATAATAACGCACCAGCTCTTTTCAAATGAATTTCATTCCTTTCATATCACACCTGCAGGAATAAGTCCGGCGGTAACATCTGCCACCGGAAATCAATCTTACCATGCGTACAACATTTATGGCGATAACATAAAGATCTCGTTGGATGATGAAAAATTAATATGGTGTGAATCAGACTACTTTATGCAGTTATTTGATTTTAACGTGAATACAGGACTAATTGATCATCCTATATTGATAGACACCAGCATAAATATTCAGTCAACAGGTCGATCAGGTTCCTCGGTTGAGTTTTCAGCCGACCGCTCGAAGGTGTACTTATACAATGATAAAAACCAGGCAAATTTATTTAATCCTTATCCTTATCTAACTCAATTGGATATTTCCTTGCCTACAGCAACCGCCATACGCAATTCAAAAATATCCCTTGGGCTGCTGGTCGTTACTACTTGGGGCAATCAACTGCAAATAGGGCCTGATGACAAAATATACGCCCTATATTACGCAGATAGTACTGATTCTGTGTATATAGGCATAGTAGATAAACCCAATGAATACGGATTAGCATGCAATGTGATACCTAATGCGATAGCAGTTGATACTAACTACGCTAATAGTTTGAATAATTGGTTTGAATGGGGGGGGCTCAGCAGCAGAGTACCCGCCAATGAGGCTTCGTTCAGTTATAATGTTCATGCTTGCAATCTTCCTCACCAGCTATCATCAGTTATTGCTTCTGCAGATTATGTATGGAACACAGGCGCCACGAGTCAGTCAATTAACGTTGGGCAGCCGGGTATTTACTGGGTAAAAGCACAAACATGCCCGGGTGCATGGCGTGTGGATACCTTTTATGTTATGTATCAGCCGCGCATAGCGGTGCAGGATACATTTTCCTGTACCGGTACTGCATCTGTCAAGCTGGATACCACAGGCTATTACCAATGGAGCAACAATACCACAGGCCCTGTATTTTCGACAACACAGAGTGGAACATATGCTGTTAACGCAAACATAGCAGGCTGTACCTATAACGATACCTTCCGGGTAATTATTTACCCCCCGTTGGGTACTGCAATATTACCGGCAGATACTTTTGTATGCAACAACACTATGAGAGCAGACATAAGTTCCCGCTTTGACCTGGGAACATATCTCTGGAGCACGGGTGGCACAAGTCAGTTTATCCGGGTAGATACACCGGGCAGCTATTGGCTTTCTTCTGCCACGCAATGCGGTGACTATGCAGATACTGTACATGTAACTTTCTGCGAGCCCGTTATAGACAAGGTAACTACATCATCAGGTACGCTTTGCAACGGGCAGTGTCTAACCTTCGTACAACAGTCGCACAACTACCCACAGATATACCAATGGACATTTACTGGTGGGACACCTGATACTTATGAAGGACCCAACCCTTCTGCTATCTGCTACAATGTACCCGGCACTTATACCGTAAAACTGACGGCAGCTAGCGTCGGAGGTGCCGACACAGGTACGCTACAGGTAACTGTGCTGCCCAAACCTGTGTCATCGTTCACCGACACATCCATCATTGTACCCTATAACACCACACTGGTACTACCGCCTTGTGCAGCCGCAGCCAATACTCAATGGTACCTAAACGATTCGCTTGTATGCGAAAACTGTACCGATTATACGCTGGATGCCATGTATTATTTATCTGCCTATAAATGTGTTATCAGCAATGGCGATTGCAGCGACAGTTGCACCTATAAAATAACCGTTACAGATATTCCTCACGATGCATGGCTACCAACGGCATTTACGCCTAATGTAGATGGACTCAATGATTATTTCCACGTTATTGCCAACAACCCCAATATAGAGGTATTTGGCCTTGCTGTTTACGACAGATGGGGCACCTGTATATTTGATGGCTTGGGCAACAGTAAGTGGAACGGCACCAACCATGGCATACCTGTACAGCTAGGTACCTACTTTTGGACACTGCAATATAAAGTAGCCGGCAGCAATATGATTTATCATAAAACGGGTAATGTAACGGTAGTGCGATGAGCTACTTCCTAAGCCCATTCATCAGATCCAGTTCCATCTTTTCGGGTACCTGATCGCCCTCGTAGTGGAACGGTATAGTAATGAATACGCCTTTGCGGCCAGCTTTTATGCTACCATCGAGCTTGATATGGATGGTTTTGTTGAACAGCAACTGGCCTATGTTGGGGAGTATGCTACTGAGGTCTATTTTAAGACCGACCGGTAAAATAAATGATGAGTTGGGCGGCGCTGTTATCAGCGTATCCAGCCGCATTTGGCCCAGATGGGCATTGTTCATAAATACTTCCACATCGGCATGCTTCAGCTGTATGGCGTACTTGTTGGGGTTGTGAAACTGAACATCTACCAGGAACGGTGGGTCTTGCATCATGCGCACATTGCTTACACTTTCGACCGTGAGGGGCTTGGGCGCCTTGCAAGATGAGCTGTAAATGCACAGCAGCACTAATGCTATGCAAACAATCGCTGATCGGGTAGCATAAAATGTGCGGTGCGTGCGTGTCATGGTTTAGTGTTTATTATACAGACTGTAAATGTGCAGGATAGGTTTGACTAAAGCCAGCCTGTGTTATTAATGCGCCCCGCCCTATAGGACGGGGCTATTTTTTATGCTGCAATAATAATACCCAGTTTGCAAGCTGGCCATTTTTTAGGCTTTCTTACGCGCTATAGCCTTCTTTGCTGCAGCTACTATGTTTTCTTTGGTAAGGCCGTACTTGGTAAGCAGCTCAACCGGCTTGCCGCTTTCGCCAAAGCTGTCTTTTACTGCCACATACTCATGTGGTACAGGGCATTCGCGACCGGCCACGTTGGCTATGCTATCGCCCAGGCCACCGTTTTGCTGGTGTTCCTCGGCAGTGACCACCGCGCCTGTTTTCTTCAGCGATTTTATGATCGCTGCTTCGTCCAGTGGCTTTATGGTGTGTATGTTGATGAGATCAGCATGTATGCCTTCTTCGGCCAACATCCTTGCTGCTTCTACTGCTATCCACACCATGTGGCCGCAGGCTATGATGCTTACATCAGCGCCTTCTGCAAGTACCTGTGCCTTACCTATTTCAAAAGGTTGATCCTCTGTTGTAAAGTTGGGCCATACCGGGCGGCCAAAGCGCAGGTAAACCGGCCCCTCATAATTGGCAATGGCCAGGGTGGCAGCCTTGGTCTGGTTAAAATCGCAAGGTACTATCACCGCCATGCCCGGCAGCATTTTCATCATGCCTATATCTTCAAGCACCTTGTGGAACACTACGAACTGTGGAACCGTGCATATCTTCTTTTGGCAAATCCTTATTCTCAATAGTATCTTGCAATGGTGATGGGTCTAATATTAGATATAAATATGTCCGTATCACAAATAATTGCGAAAATATTTTCTCTAAGCAGAAAAGGACATTTTACCGGCAATCCTTACCGCTATTGATTTAATATGAAATTTAAAATGTCAGCCGACGGACATTTCAGTACATTTCATGACTTTTTCAGGTTTACCCTTGGTAAGGGAGCATATAATTGGGATACCACAGAAATAACATTTATTCTACCTTTAAAATGTCTGTGCTCAAATAAAAATACCAACAGACATTTTACAGAAAAAAACAGTGAAATACAAGCTGGTAAACACTTTTAGCCTGTAACACAAAATGT
>JABDEZ010000017.1 GCA_013286835.1 Bacteroidota bacterium | reverse complement strand
ATGAAGTGGTGTACTTTATAGGCATACGCAATATGCCAGGTATGCGGTGCGTATTGATTCCCTGCGCTTCATTAGCTATCTCAAATTGCAGAAAATTATCTTTTGCAAAAAGGGCAAAGCGCTGATTCTCTCCAAATATTAAATTGAAATGAAAAGATCCGGCATTGATCAGGTTAGGGGGTATGGTTCCTTTTACTGTGTAAATGCCTTGTTTTGAATCTTTGTTTGAACTCAATATTTCTCCATTGTGGAATACTGCAACTTCATCTGCATTTCTTAATTCAAATGTCGCATCAAGATTGATCCCTTCTTTGTGATTATAAAACTCAAGTTCATATTCAAAGCCTGTAGATATTGATATCTCTTCGCCCGACAATGAACGCACTTCAAATCCTAATATTCTTATATTTTCATTACCAGGTGCCTCATTTAAATCACCCTTATGAAGAAAGGAAGTGTCAGTATCATTTTCATTCTGATAAAAATTGACTGCTTCATCTTGTGTACCCTGAAAAACCAATCCTCCATTTTTTAAAACGATACCCTTAGTACAAAGCTGTTTTACAGCAGCCATATTATGGCTCACAAACAATATAGTGCGGCCATCATTGTTACTAACGTCTTTCATCTTGCCAAGGCATTTCTTCTGAAATTCAGCATCACCTACAGCAAGTACCTCATCAACTATTAATATTTCAGGTTCCAGGTGTGCTGCAACAGCAAATGCCAAGCGCACATACATACCCGACGAATAGCGTTTTACAGGGGTATCAATATATCTTTCAACACCTGCAAAATCAACAATTTCGTCAAATTTGCTTTTGATCTCAGCTTTCCTCATACCCAATATAGCGCCATTCAGGTAAATGTTTTCCTTGCCAGACAACTCGGGGTGGAAGCCCGTACCCACTTCAAGTAGGCTAGCTACCCTGCCCATTATATCAATACGGCCGGTAGTAGGAGAGGTAATACGAGAAAGTATCTTTAGCAATGTACTTTTGCCGGCCCCATTTTTTCCTATTATGCCTACGGCATCACCAGCCTGTATTTCAAAATTTATATCCCTTAAGCTCCAGGCTACGTCGCTCGTACCTTTTTTGCTCCTGTCATTCGATTCACCTATTTTCAGAAACGGGTCTTCTTTTCCACGCAGGCGGGCAAATGTCCTTTCTATATCGCGAGAAAGCGTCCCTGTACCTATCTGACCAAGTTGATAAGCCTTTGAGATGTTTTCCGTTTTTATAATTACACTCATTATACAGTATCTATAAAATTCTTTTCAACCTTGTTAAATGTAAATACCCCTAAAAGCACCAATACAAGGGTAGAAACAATAGAATAGATCAACATACTCAAGTCATGATTGCCAGACCCTAGAAAACCATAGCGTGTAAACTCTATTATTGGTGTCATGGGGTTCAGCTTTATTAACCAGATGTATTTGGCTGGCGCTGCAGATAATGGATACACAACCGTGGTAGCATACATAGCTAGCTGCACACCAAAGGCAACCAAAAAGCTGAGATCGCGATACTTATTGGTAAGGGCAGAAATGATAAGACCAAAACCAAAACCTTGTGCTGCCATTAAAAGAACAAGTATCGGAAATAATGCAAGGCAAGCTGTGGGATGAATAGCCGCGCCTTTCATCATATAATAGCCAACAACTACCAGGAAGAGGAGGAATTGAACACCAAACCTCACCAGGTTAGATAACACAATGCTTATAGGCATTATCAGGCGGGGGAAATATACCTTTCCGAATATTGGCGCATTGTCTTTAAAAACCGTAGAGGTTTTGGTAAGGCAATCAGAAAAATAATTCCAGCAACTAATACCTGCAAGATAAAAAACAGGTTGAGGAATACCATCTGTTGGTATCTTAGCCAGGTTACCAAAGATGAATGTAAAAACTATGGTGGTAAAAATGGGTTGGATGAAAAACCATAACGGCCCGAATATGGTCTGTTTATAAAACGAAACAAAATCCCTCTTTACTAGCAAGAACAAAAGATCCCTATATTGCCAAAGTTCCTTCAGCTTCAAATCAAAGAAATTATGACTAGGCTGAATAACAGTATGCGATGACCTTACTGATACCTCTTGATGCATTTAGATTGTATTAATGTTTGTAGTATTATTTATTTAAAGGAAAAGATGGTCAATTAAATTCAAAAACTTGTTTTACCCGCCCTGTAAAAGCCTCAAAACTAAAGTACCCTAGTGTTTTTTGCTGCAAACCATATTTATAATCATCTGTAATCAAATTCCGGTTCTCCATAAAATAACACAGCTGTTGCGTTATTTCATTTTTATCTAGCGGGTTAACAAGTGTACCCAATTCTCCATTTTTCAGTGCGTCCACACTTCCGTCAACATTACCAGCTATAACCGGCAAACCGCAAACCATTGCTTCTATGAAAACAATACCAAATCCTTCCTTTCTGCTTGGCATAATAAACATATCTGCCATCTGGTAATGTGCAACCAAATCTTCATCCTTAATAAAACCAGTAAGCTTCACAACCCCCTCCAACTTCAAATCATCTATCAGTTTATCTATGCGTGCCTTCTCTACTTTATCATATTTTCCACCAATAACATACTTGAGGTTGGGAAATTTCGGTAGCATATCTGGTAAGCATTCCAAAACAACGTCATATCCTTTATATCGTTCCGTGCTCGATACTCTTGCTAGTGTAAAAAGTACAGGATCGTCAGCGCCAATGCCGTATTGCTCTCTTAAATGGGTACTATCATAAAACTGTGCTGGTATTGCAAAAAATGGATCAATTGTATTGGGGAATACCACCAACTTTTCTTCTCCAATATTTTGTATGCTGCATATTTTTTGCTTAGTAAAATTACTAACGGTCAGTATCCGGTCAGCCTTCTTAAGCATTAGAGCTTTCGGGCCTTTTAATGGTTCCCAAACTTCAATTCCATGCGTAACCAATACCACCTTTTTTTTAGGATAAAGCATTTTGATTGCCACGCCTATCACCGAAAGGTTAATATGGCCTATTACAATAGTATTTGATGACCTGGCACTCCAAATACTTTGCAGTATCATGGCAAGCTTACTACCCTTAAAGCCTTTGTAATACTGGTTATTATAGTATTTTTCATCAACCTTATCGTCATACATGGAGATTGCAGAACTCACCACTTCATCATTATCCTGTATATCTGCTAAAGCCTTTAAAAAACACCGGTTGAATTTTTCAATTCCTCCATTTTGAGAAAATGCAGTAAGGTTCAGGAATAATATCTTATGCATCAGAATTATTTAACAGCATTAAACTCATTAGCAATTGAATACGTCCAGTAACGACTCCACGCAAGATCTCCATCTAAAAATCGGTCCCGCATTTTCATATCTGGCTGATTCAACATGTGCTGAATTTTATTGTCTTTCATCCAATTCTTGAAAGGTAGCGTAAACCCTTGCTTCTTCCTATCCCATATATCTCTTGGCAAAATATTTTTAAAACTTTCTATCAGCAGGTACTTGCTTTGGGCATGCCCATACTTTAAAGAAGAAGAGATAGATTGCACAGCCTTCATAAAATCATAGTCTAAAAATGGCACACGCACTTCCAGGCTGTGCCACATACTCATTATATCAGTATCCTTAAGTAGCTGCCCAAGCATATATAAGTTACACTCCATGTAAGAAACCTGATTTTCATTAGATAAATTACTAACGAAATCAGGAACAGTAACAGTACTTAACGTTTCGTAAACCTCTCTCCTGTCTATATCTAACAACTTGGCAGTTTCCTGCATGTTGAAATATCCCCTGTAAAATAAATATTCATTAACAAGCCCCTTCTTACTAAGGAAACTTATTTTCCTATACTTATCGGTATTAGCATAATTAGCGAGGTTAAATATAAACCCTGGTATGCTTCTTAGTTTTGCTACTTTATTTGCGAGTTTAAAAGAACTATACCCACCCAGCAATTCATCTGCACCAATACCGGACAATACAGCCTTCAGACCATATTGTCGGGCATATTTGCATATAAAATAAGAGTTGATCCCATCTGAACTGGGCTGGTCCATAGCCAGCAATATATCAGGGAAGTCATTTACAAAAGATTGTTCGTCAAGTACAAAAGAACTATGTATAGGATGACATTGATCTACAATTAATTTCTGATAATGATTTTCAGAAAAATTCTTATCCTTAAAATCTATAGATAATGTATGCAGATCTTCTTGTTTGTATTTTTTTGCAAGCAGGGTAAGAATACTGCTATCAATTCCCCCACTTAAAAAAAGCCCTATAGGCGCATCAGAAACCAGGTGATTTTGAACAGCCTTTTCAAGCGTATCTCTTATTACCTTTTTAGCCTCCTCTATATCAGTAATCGTATCAGTAAAATCTTCCTTGTAAAAGAAATGATGTTTCGACTGTAGGTTTTTTACATTAAATACTTTGTAAGAACCCTTTTCTAGAGAATAGACATTTTTTAAAGTAGTTACAGGTTCAGGCAGATAGCCAAACGTCAGTAAGTATGTTTTCCATTTGCTATTTTCCTCCCACTTGTTCTTAATGGCTGTAAAAGCCCTTATTTCAGAAGCAAAATATAATTTGTCTGCATCAGCATAATAATATAAAGGTTTGATACCTGCATGATCTCTGGCAAGTGTTAGCTCTCCATTGCGCTTATCATATAGCGCTATTGCAAACATGCCTTTAAATCTGGCATAGCAGTCATTACCCCATTGCAAGTAGGCCTGTATGATCACTTCTGTATCGCAATGGGTATGAAATTGACACCCAGCTGCAGAAAGTTCAGCCTTAAGATCAATGAAATTATATATCTCACCATTAAATACAAGAATAACGTTACCTCCGTTATCCTTCATAGGTTGGTCTCCTGCTGCGGTTAGGTCTAGCAAAGACAACCGCCGGTGCCCCAGAGCCAGGTTTACAGTATCGTCGCAATAAACGCCTGCACTGTCTGGCCCCCCGTGTTTCATAGCATCCCTCATAACAAGGATGTCCTTATAAATAGAGTCTGAAGCTTTATCAATTATTCCAGAAATACGACACATAGAGATCTGTTTTTAAACAGATAGGGATTACAGGCAAAAAACTAGTGAGCAATGAAAATTACGCGTTGCCTTTAAATGAGTTTAATATCCTCTTTATCAGGCCTGTACTTTTCTTCTCATCAAAATAACCGTTAGAATATGCACCATAACCATAGCCGTAACCACCACCGTAACCATAACCGTAGCCATAACCATAGCCATAACCATAGCCGCCGCCACGTGCTGTTTTAATATCGTTAACCACCATGCTGAACCGGGGCATTTTTTGTTTTACATATAGGTCATTGGCAGACACTATTTGCTGTTTATATGTATATCCCTGGCGCACCACATACAATGTAGTGTCTGCATATGCTGCAAGAAGCTGAGCATCTGTTACCAATCCTATCGGTGCCGTATCTATAATTACAAAGTCATATTCCCTTCTCAGTTCTGCAAACAACTCTTCGGTTTTGGTAAGCATTATCAATTCTACCGGATTGGGGGGTATAGGCCCGCAAGGCATAACAACAAAGTTCTTATCCAAACCAGATGGTATAATGATCTTATCTAAAGGTATCTGACCAATAATATAGTTCGAAAATCCTAAGCTGCTATCTAAACCTAATGTTTTAGAGATCTTTGGTTTTCTAAGATCAAGCTCCATCAGCAGCACCTTTTTGCCAGATATGGCAAGTGTATTAGCCAGGTTAATAGCAATAAATGACTTTCCTTCACCACTCATACTGGATGTGATCAAAATTACTTTGTCGCCTTTACCAGAAATCACAAACTGTAGATTGGTACGTAGCGAACGGAATTGTTCTGCAAGAACGGTACGGCTTCCTGTATGTATAACTACATCTTTATCATCAGGGCTATGTCCTATTTCTCCAATCACAGGGGCTTGGGTATTATTGCTTATATCATCTTTTTTCAATACCCTGTTATTTAAAACAGATTCAACGTATATACTGGCAGCTGGCAATATAATACCTAGGGCAATAGCTATCAGGAATATCTGCGATCGTTTAGGCGATATAGGGTTACCATCAGCCCGTGCATTGTCTATAACTCGAGCATCAGCTATTGTTGATGATTTTGCAATAGCAGTCTCTTCTCTTTTCTTAAGCAGAAACAGATATAACTCTTGCTTTATACTCTGCTGGCGTGAATACTCAAGATAAACTCGTTCTTTCGCAGGCACTTCCCTCATTTCAACATCAATCTTGCGGGCTGTATTATTTAGCTTTCCTAACGCCACCAATAGACTCCTTTTCACAGCACTTATATCAGATAACATATCCAACCTCATGCTATTCAACTCGTCATCTATGTTCTTTACTACCGGGTTATCTTCCGTGCTACTCATCAATAACCTGTTACGATTCAGTTCAAGCTCGTTATACCGGGCAATAAGGCTCGTAAGGTTGGCGTCTGGTATAGATAACGTTGGCGGTACTACCTTTGTATTATGTATATTTTCCTGTAGATATTTTTCAAGAGATTCTACAACTGACAATGACAACTCTTGCGAGTTTATTTTTTCGTCGTATGTACTATTGCTGACTACAAGCGCAGTAGATTGAGACTTTATATCCGCAAGATCATTCGATTTCTTAAAATTTTCAATCTGTTTTTCTACTGTTGTAAGCTCTCCACCAACTAACTCAAGGCGGTTATCTATAAAAGATATGGTACTATCTGCAATCCTGTTCTTGTTCTTAACATTATCACTTAAATAGGTATTCAATATATTATTTAACACAGCTTCTCCCTTCTCTGGCAATACAGTACCAAACGAAAGGTTGATCATACTCACATTTTTACTAATAGGGCTTGCATTTAGGGCACCCATATATCCATTGGTAGTCGCGTTTATAGTAGAAACAACTATTAGAAACTCGTCACCTGCAACCCAGTTTGCACCAGGCACCTTAGTTATACAAGCCATACCAGTTGCTAAAGAAATAGTATCGCCAAGTTTTCCCGGTATTTTTTGAGTGCCTTGGGTTAACTCATACCCATTAGCAGTAAGTAATATCTTATATGTTGCTCCCTTTCCGATTACAGAATCTTCATACATAGGACAGAAAGTAAGATTGAAAGGCTTTCCATTATATACTTCCAGCATTTTAACCCTTCCCGTTGTGTAATAACTTACATTCAGCTGCATAGAGCGAACAACATGCTCCATCAATGCCCTACTCTTAAATACCTCAACTTCATTCTCTATGCTGTTACCTTTGTTCTTTATACCTAACCCATCCAATACAATAGCATCTGATAAGCTTCCTGTCTTATCATTCTGAATAAGTATTTTTGCTTTTACTATATATACAGGCTTGGTGTAACGAAGGTATAAGTAGGCTATTAGTAAGCCTATAATAACACAAAAGATAAATCTTGGCCAATAAGATAATAATGTACCTACAGCTTTCCTTAAATTGAAATTTCCATGGTCCTGTTGCCAATCAGCAGATTGAATATTTTCAGTTTGATTCATATATTATTTTCTGAAATACAATAAAAAGGTTAAAAATGTCACGGTAATACTCACAAGGCTTAGAATTCTGGCTTCACGGGCATTTGATGTGATTGCTTTCGATTTGTTTGGCGCTACATAAACCACGTCTCTTTGATGTAAATAAAAGTAAGGTGATTGAAAAACATCTTTTTTATACAGATTGAGTCGCATAAACTTCTTAACGCCATTTTCTTCCCTTATCACAAGTACATCATCTCTTTTGGCATAAGCACTCATATCTCCAGCTGCACCAATCGCATCAAATATCGATGTCCTTTCATTAGGTATGTTTATCTGGCCAGGACGGGCTACTTCGCCCAATACAGTAACTGTAAAATTTACAAAGCGAACATTCACTACTGGGTTTTTATAATACAAAGTGGCTCTCTTCTCTATAAGATCTTTCACTTCCGTGGTAGATAATCCATTCACCTGCAATTTACCTACAAGTGGGATAGAAATAAACCCGTTTCCATCTACCATGTAGCCTTGTATAGTAGTCCCGGTATTTCCTGAAGCAGAAGACGCAGATTGAACACTGAAGCTAGATGTAGTTTGTACACCCATCATACTAGTAGCCTGTGGATCTAAGGTTTGTACTGTCACCTGTAGTATATCATTGGGCTGTATTTTAGGATCAGAATATTGGGCTAGACCAATCTCATATGCATTAACATAATTCGTATCCGGAAGATTGTTTAAGTATGTTATTTTCTTTGTATTGACACAAGATGAAAACAAAAGTAGAGGCACGGCTACAAGAAAATACAGCGATACTTGAAAAAGTCTAATCATTATTTTATCTATATTTTAGTGAAAAGTAATTAAAAATATTAAAACGCTCTACTTAGCAGGCATCAACGATTGTAAATCAATGTGTGCCGAAATGTTCCAACCTAAAGAATCTATGTGCAATATTGCTGTTTTACCCCTTAATTGAACAACCGTTCCCTTCTTATCTTTAAATACCCCTTCAGTTATATATACTTCCTGGCCGGTATTAATGTTATTGTTAACTTCCACACACCTATACTTATTTAGGAAATTTTTAATGGTTTCGATCTCTTCATCGCGTACAATGGCTGGCTTTCCTAACCACCATAAAAAACGTACACTCCCTCGTGTATTTAATACTTCAATACTATCCTTTGTATAGTCGTTTAGCTCTACAAATACATATGACTTAAAAACAGGTTCACTTATTTTTTTCTTCCTGTCGCTCCACTGCTTTACTACCTCTTGTACCGGACAGTATGTATTAATATTTTTTTGCTGCAACAATAATGCGATTTTTTTTTCATTTCTTGGCTTTGTGTACAAAACATACCATGCTGCCATCAGATTTCAGTTTTATTTTCCCACAACAAAAGGTTTTTAACCGAAGCATTCTCCTTATTCGCTATCCGAGACCATTCCTCCGAGCTATAAGTAAGATACCTTACTTTTTTACCGATCATCCCTTCTACTTTACCGATCAGGTTAGTAAGATAATTTTTATTGATTTCACCAATAAACAAAAGATCCAATATGTCTGTTTCTTTTCCAATTGCATAATCACCTGTTATATAAACTTTCTCTAGGTTCCCCGTCCTTTTAATAACGGTCTCTATTATCCGGTCTATACCCAAATATTTCAGAACTATACTATGTATATCCTTAAATAGCGGATGCTCCTGGTTGGCCTGGTAAACTTTTTTATTCCCTTCATTCTTCGATACCAGCATACCCGCTTCTTCAAACCGGTTGAGCTCTAGTCTTATGGCATTGGTACTTTCATTAAATTCTTCGGCCATACCGCGTAAATAGGCAGTACTGCTTGGATTAAGAAATAATCTAAGCAACAATTTTATTCTTGTACGGGATGATATTAGTGTTTCCAGCATCTTAGCTTCCTATCCGGATTCACATGGCTTCGCCTCTGTGAGTCACACATTATCGAGTAATATTTCTACTCGATCTATGTGCGAAGCTACTTTTTTTTGTTGAAAGGCAAAAAAAACAACAATGAACTTTATGTTATGCTATTTCGTTTCCATATATTAAAAATAATTGACGAACATAAAACACCCAGAATTAAAGAAGAAAGAAATGTCATTACAATAGAATCAATATAACCAAGTATTGATGATGTGGGCATTGAAGTACTCAGTATACGAAGAAATACACCTATAGCTGCCACCTCCATCACAATAAACCAATATCCGTGATATCTTGAGGTGGGCACAACTACTGATATTGGCATAAACCAAACATACAGCAAAATAAAAGCAAAGCCGACTATTGAGCTCATAAACTGCCTGAAAATAAATACAGACATCTCTAAATGCCACACAGTTACCGCAGTATAGTCTGTCCCGTTAAAATGAGTATAATCATCCCAAACAAGATGTGTAGCTGCACCAATAAATAAACAAGTAATAACAACTATTTTATGGTTACTAAAATATTTATTCCAGTCAAAGCTTCTGTATCGGTAAAATTTTTTCTTAAAATATAAGGGCACATTATCTATAAACCCTTCTTTAATCATGTTGTGCCACAGAAAGCATATTATTATTCCTATTGGCATATCAAAGAAAAAAATGCCGCCCCAGGTGTGGCTAAACGTCTTACGAGTGTGCAGAAATAAAAAACCTTCAAAATCCGGGGCAATGCTACCCACAATAAGTGCGGTCGCAGACAAATGTAAACGCGGCAAAAACTTCTTTAACACCAATACTACCGAAGGATGGGAAAAAGTAAATGGCATTAAATCTGTTTTAGAAGGTAATAATTTATAGTCTTTATATAAAACTAATGCTGCAAAACTATTATTGCACAAATGCTATACATCAAAGGCCTTCCCTTCTTCTGCTATCTGTACATTTGGGAATATTGTAGTCGCTTCTTCCTTAAAAGGCTCAAGATCTCGGTACTTCGATGAAAAATGCCCCAGCAGCAACTGTTTAACATTTGCCAGCACAGCTATTTTTGCTGCTTGGATAGCGGTACTGTGGTAGCGTGCAGCCGCTTTATCGCCATCTTTTTCAAGATAAGTGCATTCATGGTAAATGGTATCAGCCCCATATATTGCAGGCACAATAGTTTCAGTGAATAAAGTATCTGCACAATAGGCATAGGTTTTCGGTGCGGGCCCCTCTGTGGTTACCCATTCATTTTTTACCAGAACCCCATCCTTGCGTTCATAGTCTGAGCCTTGTTTTAATTTTTCGTAGTACGCAGCTGGTATTTCATACTCCACACATTTATCAGGCAGTAGCTTTCTGCCCCTGGTTTTGCTTTTTACCACAAACCCATGGCATGCTATCCGGTGAATCACAGGAAATGACCTCACCGAAAAATACTCGTTATCCGTAAGCAGTTCTTCTCCTTCCTGCAAAGCATGAAAATGTAAAGGATAGCTCAACTCAGAATCAGCTGCATCCAAAATAGATTGCAAAATGGTTATAAGAAACGCAGGGCCATAGAGATATAATGGAGAAGTACGGCCAAGCAAGCTCATACTATTAATAAGACCCGGTAAGCCAAAATAATGATCCCCATGCAGGTGACTGATATAGATATGGTTCAAACTACGCCATTTCAGTCCATAGCGCTGCAACTGCACCTGGGTACCTTCGCCGCAGTCTATTAGCAATAGCCCACTTGCCACTGCAACAACTTGAGCGGTAGGGTGACGGCCAAATGCTGGCAATGCAGAATTATTTCCCAGGATGGTAACTTTCATCAACTATATATAAAATGTATTGGTACAGGTAAAAATCTTGCTCTTTATTTACTCCCGATTTACTCCTCGTTAAATAACTCACGCTCCAATATCTCCATATTAACAATATCTACTGCCTCAGCTTGTGTCGGCGCTATATTAAGTGATGATGCCATTTCCGACTCTTTTACTTGCCGGGCAGCAAGCCCTGTTAAACTAACAATTACAAAAGAGCGCCCATTACTATAACAATCTTCATGCAGATTCAATAACCCGGCAATACCATTTTCATCCGCACTTGTGCTGTTTTCCAGGTCCAATATCAGATTTTGGCAGCCCTCTCCTATCAGTTCATACCACTTTTGTCGTATGTTTTCTGTCATAATAGCATCTATTGGCGCCTCCGGCGGTTTAATATTTGTATAACTGCTTTTGGTATCAATTTTGAATTCCATAGAGAAGTATAAATTGTGTTGTGGCATTAGATAATCAACCCCTAAAATTAACATTTCTTGCCCAAATATTCTTTCGTATATTAGAGTAGGGCTATCGGATAATAAGGACAGACAGGAAATAAGAATCGTAGAACTTTATTAAATATGGACATAGGCAAACTGAATAATACCGAATCCCATTTATCGTTAATTTCATCTTTAAATCAAGAGACATTTTTCATGGACTCAAATTTCTCACCAAAAGTAAAAGAGATCATTTCCTACAGCAGGGAAGAAGCACTGCGCCTCGGCAATGATTTCATCGGCACAGAGCACCTGCTGCTAGGTCTTATCCGCGAGGGTGATGGTCTTGCGGTACGTGTACTGCAAACCATGCAGGTAGACCTGTTTGAGCTGCGCAAGGAGCTCGAAATAGCCATCAAGGATAAGAACAACAAACCATTGGCCAACATAAACAGCCTGCCCCTCACTAAACAGGCCGAAAAAGTGATACGCATCACCGTACTGGAAGCCAAGGCTTTAAAAAGCGCGACTGTTGAAACTGAACACCTGATGCTTTCTATTCTTAAAAACAAAGAAAACGTAGCAACCCAGATACTGCACCAGTACGATGTGGATTACGAACGCTTCAAAAGCGAACTCGGCATTGTGCAGGGCGGTAGTCCCAAGGCAGATTACAGCAATGATCCCGGCTCTGAAGAGTTCGAAGATGACGATGAACGCCGCCAGTACCAGCAACAGCGCCGTCAGGCAGGTACTACTGCTAAATCAAAAACCCCTGTACTAGACAACTTTGGTCGCGATATAACCAAGCTTGCCGAACTGGGAAATTTAGACCCCATCGTTGGCCGCGAAGAAGAAATAGAAAGGGTATCTCAGATACTATCGCGCAGGAAAAAAAATAACCCTATACTCATTGGTGAACCTGGTGTAGGTAAAACTGCCATAGTAGAGGGGTTGGCTTTGCGTATCGTACAGCGTAAGGTATCTCGTGTATTGTTCGATAAAAGGGTTATCAGCCTTGATCTTGCAGCATTGGTTGCAGGTACCAAGTATCGTGGCCAGTTTGAGGAACGCATGAAGGCCATCATGAACGAGCTGGAAAAGAACCGCGACGTGATCCTATTCATTGATGAAATACACACTATTGTAGGCGCAGGTGGTGCTTCAGGCTCACTCGATGCCAGCAATATATTCAAACCTGCACTTGCCCGTGGCGATCTGCAGTGCATTGGGGCATCAACGCTGGATGAGTACAGGATGTACATCGAAAAAGATGGTGCACTCGACCGCAGGTTCCAGAAGGTAATGATAGATCCTCCGAGTGTAGAGGAAACAATTACGATACTTACCAATATCAAATCTAAATACGAAGACTTCCATAATGTCATCTACGATCAGGAATCAATAGAAGCATGTGTGAAACTCAGCGATAGATATATGACAGACCGCCTGTTGCCCGACAAGGCCATAGACGTGATGGATGAGGTTGGTGCGCGTGTACACCTAAAAAACATCAACGTCCCTCAGAATATCCTGGATCTCGAAAAGAAGATAGAAGATATAAAACAAGAGAAGAACAAGGTAGTAAAAAGCCAGCGCTTTGAAGAAGCAGCTGCACTTCGCGATCGTGAAAAAAGGCTGGGAGAAGAACTGGAACGTGCTAAGGTAGAATGGGAAGAAGAAGCTAAGAACAAACGCTACCCTATAAACGAAGAAGCCATTGCAGAAGTAGTGAGCATGATGACTGGCATACCCGTAATGCGTATGGTGGAAGCCGAAAGCGCCAAACTACGCCGCATGGGCGAAGATCTTGCCGGTGCCGTAGTAGGACAGGATGAAGCAATAAGCAAAGTTGTAAAAGCTATCCAGCGCAATAGGGTGGGTCTTAAAGATCCACGCAAGCCAATTGGCTCTTTCATATTCCTTGGCCCAACGGGTGTAGGTAAAACAGAACTTGCCCGTGCCCTCGCACGTTATATGTTCGACAGCGATGATGCGCTGATACGCATAGACATGAGTGAGTACATGGAAAAATTCTCTCTCAGCCGTTTAATTGGTGCACCTCCAGGATATGTAGGTTATGAAGAAGGTGGACAGCTGACAGAAAAAATACGCCGCAAGCCTTATTCAGTTGTATTGCTGGATGAAATTGAAAAAGCACATCCGGATATCTTCAACATACTTTTACAAGTACTTGATGATGGTCAGTTAACCGATGGCTTAGGCCGCAAGGTGGACTTCAAGAACACCCTGATTATCATGACATCAAACATTGGCGCACGCCAGTTGAAAGATTTTGGTACAGGTGTAGGTTTTGCTACCAGCGCAGTTGCTGAATCAACAGAAGATACAAGCCGTGGAGTTATAGAACGTGCACTTAAACGGACCTTCTCCCCTGAGTTCCTCAACCGTATTGATGATGTGATCATTTTCAATTCACTCACAGAAGCTCATATCGGCAAGATCATCGACATCATTATGAAAGATGTAATGAAGAGGCTCAATGCCCTTGGCTTCGCACTTGAATTGACAGATAGCGCCAAGAAATTCATTGCAGAAAAGGGTTACGACCAGCAATTCGGGGCAAGGCCACTACATAGGGCCATCCAGAAATACCTGGAAGATCCTCTGGCAGAAGAAATATTGAACCACCGCATAAAAGAAGGTGACAATATTACTGCAGACTATAATGAAGAAGAAAAAAGGATTGTGTTCTCAGACAACATAACTCCTGTAACAGAAATAAAAGAAACAGAGCAATAAAACTGCCTGTAAATAGTAAAAAAAGAACGATGGCGTGTCCATCGTTCTTTTTTTGTTATAGCGAAGTAGTGATGTAATTTATAAATTAGTACCAGTTGCTTATTCTTTTCTCATACGCATTGCGCAACTGTAGTTCCCTGTACCCGACGATGTCGATTCTGTATAATTCATTTCAATTACTCCATGCCCTGTGGAATCAACAGTATATTTACCTCTGGCTGATACGCCATAGCTACCTGTAGCAGGAACTATCTGTAAGTCACCCAGACTATCAACTACCGCATCATAAGGTACATTCGATCCCGCAAAATTATTTATGGTCACTGTATAACCGCTGTTATTTACTGATACTACAATCGAACTCTGCCAGCCTGAATTGCCTACTAATGCCGGATAACACTTCTCATTACTGCAATTGTAAGTACCTATATATTCGCTGGTTTCAGAGCCACTACAGGTGTTGCCATAATAACCTGTAGCACATACACACACATTACTGGTGCAGGTACCACCGTTCTGGCATACCACACTCCCACACTTATTTTTGCAACTGCTGTACAATACACATGAAAATACGGCCATCGTAAACACGCCTGAAACAAGTATCTGCCTGATGCTCTTCACTGAGTTAGATTTCTATAAATGATAAAATAGTTGATTTACATGCCCCAATGAGTCGGAACATGACACTCTGGCAAATGTAAAGCTATAATCCGTTATTAGCTAAGCACCATCCTATTGTTTAACAAACTTGTAAATACTTCACTTGAAATTTTAAGGCTTAAACAAATACAAATCATATTTTCCATTACTCAGCAGTGATCCTTGCTACACGACCCCTCTTATATATCAAATTGCACACGCCTATCCTTGAACAGGGTAATATATTTTATTCCCCCGAAAATCTTAATTTAGATTATGAGTGAGAAGTTGAGGATAGATAAATACTTATGGGCAATACGTATCTTCAAAACACGCACATTGGCCACCGCCGCCTGCGATGAAGGAAAAGTAAAATGGAATGGCACTAACGTAAAGCCAGCCAAAGCAGTGGCCATTGGCGAACGCTACGACATAAAAACGCCTGCACGTCGCTGGAATATTGAAGTAACTGGCCTGCTGCAAAACAGGGTAACTTTTGAAGAAGCAATTAAGAATTATATAGACCTTACTACAGAGGAAGACAAAGTAGTCAACCATTTGGGCACCAGCTTTTTTACAGGTAAGCGCCATAGCAAAACAGGCCGCCCCACTAAGTTACAGCGGCGCGACCTGAAAGATCTATTAGACCCTGAACAAAGCCAGGATCAGGATTAAGTTCTAGTTAGTATATAGCAACTATATTGCCTGGTTGAGAAAGTGCCCAGTTCTGCCCCAGGTCTTTGCTTACATAAAGACCGTTGTTGGTTGCCAGGTACACATATTGCTGCGGCGCAGTAACATCTACATAAATATTTTCCTTAGCAGTTATACCATTTACAGAGGTAGCCGTAGCCAGTCCGTTGTTGGCTGGAGTAAAAACGCCTCCACTGTTTAACCGATAAACACCTCCTGAAGCTGTGCCTATAAGCAATGTCTGGTCAAAGGGTGCCGCTACCGAAAGCAGCCTGGTATGTGGCAATCCTATATATCCGCTCCACGAAACGCCACCACCACCAAGAGTGGTATAATAAGCACCATTGTTACCTGTGTAGTCCACAGCAACTATTGTATTGGCAACATGGCTCAGCGAAAATGTTCCACCTGTAGGCAAAGCCGTGTTTACTGTTACTTCATGCCAATTATCAGCTTTATTTTGTTTTTCAAACAAACGGTTATTGATGGCATCATAACCTATCATTGTATTGTTCTGCAATTCGGTAAAAGAGGTGATTGAAACCGTTCCGGTAATGTTCACATCATAACTGTCCTCAACCCAGGTATTCTGCTTGCCGTTGGTATCGCTATAAAATACGCCCATTCTCCCCATGCGTGATGCTATATAAACTCGGTTCTGGTCTGCCGAACTATATATGCACGAAGCTATTATCCCTCGTTCATTGAGCGTATCATATGTAGCATTAAAATTAGCGCCATTATCAGTACTTACAAATAAGTGGATCTTAGCCATGAGTATATTGTTACCCGATGCACAAATTGCACGGGCAGCAAAACCATCTGGTGTGCGCAGCAATGGCTTTACGTTTACCCCGTCATTAGTATTATAAACAGCGCCCGAACTGTCGCCATAAATAAGGCTATACGGAGTTTCAATTACCTGGTTATTATTAATGCCGTCCGATTTTTTACAGCTTTGCAGTGTTGCTGAAAACAATACAGCAGCCAAACCAATATAAGACAGATAAGATTTCAGCATTTTAAAAATAAATTTTCAACAAGTTTGCAAAAAAAGTTAACAATTCAAAGCCTTTCCCATAATTCACAGCCTTTTTAAGGCCATATATACTGCATTGCACAAAATAATGCAACATTATAAACATTATAAAGATAAGGTTTAAACATACATCTCGTACTTCTTTATTTTACTGCCTGCAAACTGTCTGTCTGGCGCATCTTCATGCCAAAATCAAGCAATGTAAGCAGACTGTTTTCATCTTTGTTCATAAAGTTCAGGTCCATGTGGTAGTCAAATGCATCGTTACTAAAGGCTCCGCCGGTTACCAGCATATTATCCAGCAGGTTCTTTGCCGCGGCAATTTTCTTGTTATCTGCGGCATCGCCCGCCATATCCGGGTTCAACCATTTTAGCATTTGTTGTATGTCCATATACATCCCAAATGGGTGGCCATACACTTTTGTTACTGCACCGTTCTTCTGGTCTTTGTTATTGCCCTGTATATATCGCACGCCATTTATGCTTTTATTGGTTACTACTGCGTACTTGTCGCTGGTCATTATAATTACAGAGTCTGTCGCACTTATGGGTATAGCATATGTATTACTGTTCAGCCGTAGCATATTGCTATTCACACCCAACAGCAGCAGCTTATCAAAATTCTCTTTTTTGTTGATCTTCAACACATAAATCGCATTAAAGGCTGGCACATAGCCGTTAAACGAGTTCATTCCGGGTGCATCACCTTCTTCATGCATTCCTTTTTTCATATCCAGGCCACTTAGTGTAATAGCCATATCTCCCGCAAAGGCATCCATAATATAATCAGCATTCATCCCTTGCGTAGATAATGCAAGGTTAGCTAACCCCAGCAGTCCGGTCTTGTCCAGTATAGCTTTCAACCCCTTGGGCGACAGGTGCAGGCACATAGCCATGTCAAGATCTTGTTTGGGCAGCTTATCCAGCATATCCTTGTCGGCATCAGTACCGCCCAGCTCTTTGGCAGCTTCCTTCATATCATCGCTCACATAGTAGCGCATATCGCCGGTTATCTTTCCTTTTTCAAAATCTAGCCCGCCTGCAAATGCAGCATCCTTCCACAATACATTTGATAATGTAATTCCCCCCATCATTTTAGCCATACCCTGACTCATATATTGGGTCATTAGCTGATCATAGTTCATCCAGAAACTCATATCATGATCATCATGTAACAACTTTGCAAAACGTGGGTTACCCGTTAGTGCGTTCTCCTTAGTTACACTAAACGCATTCTCCATTTCTATCGCTACTACAGAATCACTCACGCTGTTAATGGACGCAACAGGATAAACATTCGTGCTGTCTGCGTATCCTATATAGCCTCCGCTTTGCAGGTCTTGTTGTCCAGGCAGCACATTCATTACAATAAGCAGATTGTCATTCCAGCCTGCATATATACTGGCCGAAAGCTTGGCCAGCTTGCGCGCGCCTTGCGGTTTCACAACTGCTGCCGGGAAAACCTTTTTCACATACAGCTCCCACTTCCCTGCATCCGAAAGGGGTACAAGTGCTGTAACCATATTCCCGTTAAGGCTGCCATTACCTCTTATGTAAACATAAAATGTATTGATCACATCTATACCCGACTTGTCCAGGTCAAAACTATTTTTATCAGGCATCTGGTCCTGCATTTGCTTAAAAAGCTTACTTCCGGTAATCACATTCCAGGCTACCTTTTTGGTCAGCGCCTTTGTGTTCAGTCCCGTCACCATCAGTGCATCCTTGGGTATATATCGTGCATGATCTGGTGTGGTGGTGCAAGCGCCCATGCCCAGCAAAATTGCAAATACACCCAGCAGAATTGCCGGTCTTTTAAAAATAGAAAACGAAGCGGTGGATATAGTCTTTAGCATAGGAATATGATTGTCTTTAAAACAAAAATCCACTGCACTTCAGGATGATTTGGAGGTGCAGCGGATTTCTGGTATAACACCTTGCGATGTTTCGTTGTTTGGTCTGTATAAAACTTAAAATGGCAGGTCATCTGTGCCTTCTGGGGCTGGGTTATAATAACCGGTACCGGCAGGTGCGCTTGTATTGCCGCCACCATTATTATTATAAGCCGGCTGGGCGTTGCCACTTGTCATTGTAGCGCCTGCAGCTCCGCTTTCTATCTTCCAGGCATCGAGGTTGGTTATATAGTTTACCTTCCCGTCTTTTTCCCACCTGTTACCTTTTATGTTGAAGCTTACTTTTATAGGATCGCCCTCTTTATAGCGGTCCAGTATTTCGCATTTGTTTTGTACCAGTTGCATTTTAGCGTAGTTGGTGTAAACATTGCCGTTTATTTCTTCTGCAAGCTCCATTACAAATTCACGTTTCTTAAAACGTTCGCTCACCTGCTGTGTGTCGTACTTAACGAGCAATTTTCCTGTTACTTCTAAACTCATTTTATATAAATTTTAAAGGGATTACAAATTCAATGGCAAAATATCGATCTGCAAAGATACTAATACCGTAAAATGAAGGTAAGAAAAGATAACCTTCCATAATAAAAAAAAGTGCCTTTATAAGGCACTTTTTAAAAAATGGGGAGGATGAAGGGTCTCGAACCCTCGACCCTCAGAACCACAATCTGATGCTCTAACCAACTGAGCTACAACCTCCATTTTTTCGGATCGGATGGCAAAGATAAGGTTTTTATAAAAAAAGCAATGACCAATTTTCTCTTTTTTATTTTTAGTCTTTTTCACAAAAAAAGCGGCTGTTTGCACAGCCGCTCATTAGTATTTGTTTCGCCATTACACGTCTATCTTAGCGTACTTGGCATGTTTTTCTATAAAGTCGCGCCTTGGTGGCACATCCTCACCCATCAGCATTGAGAATACCTGGTCGGCATCTACAGTACTATCTATATCCACTCTTTTCAATGAGCGGGTTGCAGGGTTCATCGTAGTTTCCCAAAGTTGTTCGGCGTTCATTTCTCCAAGCCCCTTGTAGCGCTGTATGGCCACACTGTCTTCTTTACCGTTCGCAAATTTCTCAACAAGCGCTTTACGGTCCACTTCATCCCATGCATAGCCTTGTTCTTTACCTTTCTTAACCAGGTACAATGGTGGTTGCGCCAGGTACACATAACCTTCCATCACCAGCTCTTTCATGTAGCGGTAAAAGAAAGTAAGTATCAGCGTAGCAATGTGCGATCCATCCACATCGGCATCCGTCATGATGATGACCTTGTGGTAACGAAGTTTTGTTGTGTTCAGCGCCTTAGGATCATCGGGGGTACCCACGCTTACACCCAGGGCAGTAAACATGTTCTTGATTTCCTCGTTCTCGTATATCTTATATTCCTGTGCTTTTTCTACGTTCAGTATCTTACCTCGCAAAGGCAATATGGCTTGGTAAGATCGGTCTCTGCCCTGCTTGGCTGTACCACCGGCCGAATCTCCTTCCACTAGGTACAACTCACATTTTTCAGGGTCGCGTTCACTGCAATCGGCAAGTTTACCAGGCATACCACCACCAGACAAGATACCTTTACGCTGCACCATTTCGCGGGCTTTACGGGCCGCTGCACGGGCTTGTGCTGCAATGATCACTTTATCAATGATCATCTTGGCTTCTTTCGGATTTTCTTCCAGGTGTGCTTCCAGTACGCGGCTTACGCATACATCCACAACACCCATTACATCATTATTACCCAGCTTGGTCTTGGTCTGCCCTTCAAACTGTGGCTCAGGTACTTTTACAGATATAATTGCGCTCAACCCCTCCCGGAAGTCATCCCCTGTAATATCCACCTTAGCCCTTTCAAACAATTTGTTCTTATCGCCATACGATTTGAACACACGGGTTATTGCGCGCCTGAAACCCGCAACGTGCGTTCCACCTTCTATGGTATTAATATTATTTACGTACGAAAAAATATTTTCGCTGTAAGAGCTGTTATAAGACAAGGCCACATCAACAGCTACATTGCTTTCCTTATCATGGGCTTCTACAAAAATAGGCGCAGCAAGTATGGCATCACGTTTAGCATTCTTGTCCAGCAACTGTATAAACTCAACTATACCACCTTCGCTATAAAAAGTTTCAGTAGCTATACGACCTTCTTCATCTGCCTCGCGTACATCGTTAAGCGTTATACGTATGCCCTTGTTCAGGTAAGACAGTTCGCGGATACGGCCAGCCAATATTTCTCTGTTATAAACAAGATCCTTAAAAATAGTACCGTCCGGATGAAAGTGTACTAATGTACCTGTCTTGTCTGAATCGCCGATCATACGCACAGGGTACAACGGCTTTCCCTCAGAGTATTCCTGTTCGTAAATGTGCCCTTCGCGCCATACTGTTACATGCATATGTATGCTCAGTGCGTTTACGCAACTTACACCTACACCATGCAGGCCACCACTTACTTTATAGCTATCCTTGTCAAATTTACCACCTGCATGCAGCACGGTCATAACTACTTCAAGAGCAGAACGACCTTCTTTAGCATTAATACCCGTGGGGATACCACGGCCATCATCCTGTACACTTATAGAGTTGTCTGTATGTATGTTAACGGTTATGTTCTTACAGTATCCAGCCAGCGCTTCATCTATACTGTTATCTACAACTTCATATACCAGGTGGTGTAATCCCTTTACTCCTATATCGCCAATGTACATGGCAGGACGCTTGCGTACCGCTTCAAGACCTTCAAGTACCTGTATACTATCAGCATCATAACCCATCGGCACCTGCAGAACTTCGTTTTCTGTATCCATATTGCTATATACCCGTAATAAATTTTATTTGTGGAATTGTTTTAATGCAAACAATAATGCATGACAAATAAATATATGGCAGAAACTAGCCAAATTTGTCAATAATTTAATCTAACAAAGTTAAGGTAATTTGACCGCTATGTCAAGTAAATCCTTACATTTTACATAAAAGGAAAACAATATCTGAATAACGTGTTGAAATCAATTTTCTTTATTGTAAATAACCCGCTCAGGTCTTTTCTTAAAAAAGCGCGGGGCGTAGTTAAACGTGGCGCCCAGCGTAATATAAACCGGGAAAGACCCGCTGATGTAGCCACCAACAGTTTCTGCACTGTAGCCCATCTGGATATCGAAACGAACATATTTATAGCCAATGTCCATATTGACGAAGGGCTGCACAAAAACGAATAACTGGGATGTAACATCTGTTCCAGAAACGTATCCATCGGGTGTTGTAATCAAATACTTCAGGTCGCTATTGCCAGATTGGAAGCTACCGTACTTCTGAAAGATAAATTTGAAGCCACCCATAAGGCTAAAAATATCGTTGTAATAGCCAAGGGCAGGCTGCAGGAAGAAACGATGGTAGTTTGCCGAATAATCGAACTGCGGAGTAAACAGTGAAGTACGCGCCATGCTGCCGGCGCCATAACCCGCAAAGACCTCTAACCGGCCATGGTTGTCATAAGGAGTAAAGTAGCCAGCACCACCTTCCAGATAGTTACCGTTAAACTGGCCACCAAAGGTATTGTGATGCCCCAGGCCCTGGTTGCCGGTTATCTTCTGCTCATAAATATAATTGTTCAGCTCATCGCGATACGATGCAATGACAGCAAAGTGGTCAGTTACAGAATAGGCTAGGTCGATGGCAGGTGAAAGGGCTGCCCCTGGCGTTTTACCAGAAACAGTATCACCACTCTGTGGCTTGCCTGATATGGTGGCTTTAAATTCCTTAGCTTCTTTGAACCCAGGCGCATTCACTCTGTCAGGGAAGTACAGGCGGGGCTCACAGGCAGCTAACAATGTAATTGACAGAAGATACAGGATGTTCCGGAATTGTTTCATAGGCATATTAACTAATCATAAATTTAATATAACTTATCAATATATCGCGACAAGATGCTTTAAATAGCGAACATAAAAACAAAAATGGCCCGGCAAATGCCAGGCCATTAATCTATTCATTAAATACTCTTTATGCATGTACTAACCCAATATCAAAGTTCACCAACTCTACAAACTCATCCATACGTGCCTGTACATCTTCCTGGTTCACTTCCTGCAGGCGGGTAGGGCCAAATTTTTCCACGCAATAAGATGCCATTGTAGAACCTACTATTATTGCAGTCTTCATGTTGTTGAAAGAAATATCGCGGGTACGGGCTATATGACCTATAAAACCGCCCGCAAACGTATCGCCTGCGCCTGTAGGGTCAAACACATCTTCCAGTGGCAAAGCCGGTGCATAAAAAACACTCTTGCCATGAAACAACAATGCGCCATGTTCACCTTTTTTTATGATCACATACTTAGGCCCCATTTCCTGTATTTTAACCGCAGCCTTCACTATGCTGTATTCACCGCTTAGTTCACGCGCCTCGCTGTCATTAACCATCAGCACATCCACCATGGTTAGTAATTGCTTCAGGTCATCCAGAGCTACAGACATCCAGAAGTTCATAGTGTCCATTACTATAAGCTTAGGGCGTTTGGCCATCTGGTTAATTACACTGATCTGTACCGAAGGCGCCAGGTTACCAAGCATCAGGAATTCACTATTCCTATAACTTTCCGGCAGCTTGGGGTCAAATTGTGCCAGTACATTTAGATCTGTAACCAGGGTATCACGGGTGTTCATGTCCATGTGGTAACGGCCACTCCAGAAAAAACTTTTTCCGTCAGGTATCACTTCAAGTCCGTCAAAATTAACGCCGCGTGCTTCCAGTGCTTCCACTTCTTCTTTAGGAAAATCGCCACCTACAATAGACACCATATTTATATCTCGCGTAAAATTTGATGCAGCCCACGCCAGGTATGTTCCAGAACCGCCAATAATGCGGTCCACTTTTCCAAAGGGTGTTTCAAGGGCGTCAAACGCCATGGTACCTACTACCAGTAAAGACATTGATGTGAAATTTTGTGCAAATGTAATAAGAAAAAGATTCCGCAGGTCGTTTGCTTCCTGCTCAAAGCAAAAGAAGTAACCCTTTTAAGACGTATTTATTTCATCCTGTTTGTACTATAGTAATCACAAATTTATGCAAGCTGTCTCTTCCCTGCCCTTAATTCTTAACTACTCTTCGTAACTTTATACTCATGAAATCCTGTTGCAAAGATGTTTATGATACCGCTCCTGTGCAAAAAACGCAAAGCGGCTTTATGAAATGGCTGCACAAAATATTTTTCCGCAAAGCAACCAGGCTACAGACGGCTAATGCCCCGGATGAAAAAAGATATACCCCACTACAATAGCGCCTACAAGGCCTATCATATCTGCTAACAACCCACACACCACCGCATGACGGGTATTCTTGATCTGTACACTGCCAAAATATACTGCCAACACATAAAATGTCGTTTCAGTTGACCCTTGTATGATGGCCGCTA
Organism: Bacteroidota bacterium; assembly: GCA_013286835.1. Lineage (GTDB taxonomy): Bacteria > Bacteroidota > Bacteroidia > Chitinophagales > Chitinophagaceae > JABDEZ01. The sequence continues at coordinate 12,166 of JABDEZ010000017.1, read as the reverse complement.
GCTTACCCTGAAATGAATTCACACCATAGGTGCGCATTACATCTACCATCATTCCCCTGGCGCCGCTGCCGCTAAGCGGCTTCATAATTGCCACGGGTAGCGCCGGTACAAAATCCGTTGGTAGGCCAACTGCACCTGCCGCCTTGCCTATACCATTCACTACAAAGTCCATACAGCCCGATGTACGGAATATACTGATACCGGCCAGCATAGCTATCAGGTAAGGTATTATACGCACCGCAACATTAAAACCCTCCTTAGCTCCATCTATAAAGTGGTCATATACTTTTTGCTTCTGGTAAATACCCGCTCCAATGAATAGCATAATAATAGTGAGTATCACACCGCTCCCAATAGCTCCCATAGCACTATTCACCTGCTCTGCAGGCATACCTGAAAGCAAGCGGAACAATAAAAATATGAATGCTGTAAAACCACCTACAAACAGCAGCACAGGCAACCTGAACAAATTTATACGCTGATAAATAGCAACAATGATCATCCCCGATATAAAGGCAATAAAAGTGGCAATAAGTGTAGGTAAAAATATATCGGCTGCATTGAACCCCACTACGTGCTGCTCCAATGCTATGGTCTGTCGCATGGCTATTACCGATGTTGGGATCAGGGTAATGCCAGCCGTATTCAGTACCAAGAACATGATCTGGTCATTACTTGCGGTTTCCTTATTCGGGTTCAGCTCCTGCAGCTCATTCATGGCTTTTAGCCCCAACGGTGTCGATGCATTATCAAGCCCCAGCATGTTGGCCGAAAAATTCATCATAATGCTTCCATAAGCAGGGTTGTCCTTTGGTATGCTCTTAAACAGTGTACGGAAGAAAGGCGCTACAGCTTTTGAAAACACCCTGATCACACCTGCCTTCTCCCCAACGTTCATAATACCCAGCCACAGGCTCATCATTGCCGTAAGTCCCAGGCTTATTTCAAAACCATTCTTAGCACTGTCAAACAGGTTGTTCATCATGTCGGCAAGTAGGTGTGTCTGCCCAAAGCAGATGACCTGTATCATAGCCACTACAAAACCTATTAAAAAAAACGCCGCCCAAATGTAATTCAGCATACAGCATTAAAGGTAATGAACCGTAGCAAAAAAGAAAGGCTGCCATGTGGCAGCCTTCTGTATAATTATATTTAATTGTAAGTTATTGTTTCGGTGCGCCGGTATCAGCAGGTGTGCCGGTTGGATTTGCAGGCGGCATAGCTGTTGAGTCTCCACCCATTGCTGGCTGGTCTGCCGGTTGTCCCTGATCGCCGCCACCCATGCTATCTTGCTTGCTCCACTGTGCCAGCCATTTGCCATCTTTCTTTATCATATGCAAAGTCTGGTCTTTAGGATTGTCAGATGTTACATAGATAACAGAAGCTGTATCGCCGCTTTGTGTTACAGTCTTAAGATCCACTTTTATTTTCTTCAGCTGTTGCTTAGATGAGTCTGGCATCATTGGCGTAAGCTGTTGCAGCATGTCCAGCATTTTCTTGGTATCGTCTGTAGATACTTTCTTGGCCTCATCAAAGTCCATATGGTAAAAACTGGTCAGGAATTTATCCGCGGCTGCTTTAGGAGAGTTAGTACTGCAGCTCTGCAAGGTAAAAGCCATCAATATTGCAGCGGCTATGGAGCAAACGATTTTTCTCATCTTTAGGTAATGTTTAAGATTTTTATGCGGCAAAGGTATTATTTAAATTTTACTTGCCAAATCATCCTTGTATGTGGGTTCACAAACAGGTTGTCAGTGCCTACAAATGTATAGCCCATCACCTTTGTGGGTAATATAAACTGGTTATCGCCAGTAGCTTTGTTCATGGTTTTATATACAAATTCCGCACAATAGAGCTTATCATCAGTTTTAAGGTCAAAATCCATATCAAACCTTATGTGCTGCTTGTAACTGGTCCATATTATTTTTTTTACCCTTTCTTTCACCGCATCACTTATTGCATACCGTGCAATGCCAAAACGGAAATTATTATAGGGCGAAAAGAAAAAACTTGCTGAGTCTCGTCGCATCCGGGCATCGGGGTTATCCTCTCCACCAATGCTGTGGTAAACAAAGGGATAACCATTTTCCACCACCACCAACCCACAGTGCGAATAGGTTTTGTCTGTTTGGTTCATTTGCCGCAGCAGGTCGCTGGTTACATCAATACCATCGCGTAGTACCAGGTCTCCGGTTTGCAGTATAGTGGCAGCAGTATCCACCGCATGCTTATTCCATGGGTCGTTATTCCGGCTGGTACGGTCATCTATGGTACCCTGGTTAGCCATTTTTTTTGTACCACCCGTCCAATGGCACAGATATGCTATTGTCACAAAACTAAAGATCAATAATATTACTAATGATATAATAAGTAAGGAGCGATACATATTTCTACCAGACAAATAAGTCATATAGCAAAATTAGGTGTTTGCTAAACCACTATTTGTATTAAAAATGTTGTTTTTTATCTGGAATCTAACCAAATTACATGCTACAGAGATCTTGTACATTAACTTTGTGTATAGGTATTACTTTGCAGTATATATAAGTATATAGTATATGGCTTACAAATCGCTAAACGCGTTTATCGAGACTTTGGAGCATGAGGGAGAATTGGTACGTATCAAAACCTTCGTTGATCCCATTCTGGAGATTGCAGAAATTACGGACAGAATATCAAAAACACCAGACCGTAACAAAGCGCTACTATTCGAAAACACTGGCACTGATTTCCCCTTGCTGATAAATGCTTTCGGTAGCGAACGACGCATGGCGCTGGCCATTGGCGTAGATCAGCTGGACGACGTGGCTGCAGACATCGAAAAACTGTTCAAGCGGCTATCTGAGCCCAAGAACAATATCATGGAAAAGATAGCAATGCTGCCGCAATTAGGTCGTTTTGCATCTTATATGCCCAGGGTCATAAAAGGCCGTGGCGCATGTCAGGAGGTGGTAATGGAAAAACCAGATCTTACCCAGCTGCCCGTAATGTTGTGCTGGCCCAAAGATGGCGGTAAGTTTATTACGCTTCCATCTGTACACACCAAAGATCCTGTTACCGGCAACCGCAATATAGGCATGTACCGCATGCAGGTATTTGGCCCGGATATGACTGCCATGCACTGGCATAAACATAAAGTTTCAGCCAAGCATTTTAATGAATATAAGAAACTCAACAGGCGTATGCCTGTTGCCGTGTCTCTGGGAGGCGACCCGGTATATACCTACTCTGCCACAGCGCCGTTGCCCGAGAATGTAGATGAGTACATGCTGGCCGGCTTCCTGCGCAAAAAACGGGTAGAGCTGGTAAGATGCCTCACTCAACCCGACGTAGAGGTTCCCGCAGATGCAGATTTTGTAATAGAAGGATATGTGGATCCTGACGAGGAAATGCTTTGGGAGGGTCCGTTTGGGGATCATACCGGTTATTATTCTTTACCCGATTGGTATCCTAAATTTCATGTTACTGCAATCACCCACCGTAAGGATGCAGTTTATCCAAGTACCATAGTGGGTATCCCTCCGCAGGAAGATGCATGGTTAGGTAAGGCCACAGAACGTATTTTTCTGGCACCTATAAAAATGACCATGGTGCCCGAGATAAAGGACATGCATATGCCTATCGAGGGTGTGTTTCATAATCTTGTAATAGCAACTATACATAAAGAGTATGCAGGTCAGGGCCCTAAGGTGATGAATGCCATGTGGGGTGCTGGCCAGATGATGTTCAATAAAATATTGGTATTGGCCGATGGCGATGTAAGGATCGATGACTATAAGGCGCTGGCTCGTTATGTATGTAATAATATAGATCCTGCCTCCGACATCTATTTTAGTCAGGGACCAATGGATGTACTCGATCACAGTTGCTCAAAACTTGGATTTGGTGGTAAAATGTGCATCGATGGCACATCAAAGCAGGAAGAAGAAATTTCAAGGGCGCAAAAGCCATTTACACTTTCCCCTCAGTTTTCTGTAAAGGAACTGATGGACGAAAACCCCGAAATAAAGGGCATAAACGATACACTGGCTCGGGAATCACAGATTCCTATTTTATTCATATCAGTTAAAAAAGATCGTAAGGACCATGTAAATGAGTTGCATAAAAAAATCTGCAGTTCACCAGCCTTAGCCGGAATAAAAATGATCTTGTATGTAGAAGCCAATGTAAGTGTAGATAACATAGCAGTCGCATTGTGGCGTTTCTGTAATAATCTCGATCCTAAACGCGACCATTTTTACGGTGGTAAAGAAAGGAACATACTCGGACTGGATGGTACACGAAAAACTAAGGAACTGGACGATTTCGACCGTCCATGGCCAAACATTATAGTAGCAGACGATAAAACGATAAAAGCAGTGGATAAGAAATGGCCGTCCCTTAACCTGGGTTCGTTGATCGCTTCGCCATCGTTGCTGTATAAAACACAGCTGTATGGAGAGGAAGCATCGGTAGACGCTTAGTAGGTGGAACGCTTTACAGTTATGATATAATTCCTTATCTTTAAAAAAATTAAAACATCATGAAGCGTATATTATTTTGCTGCTGCATTGCTACAATGTCTTTCCAGGCATCTTTTGCACAAGAAGCAACAACTGTAACGCAGGCCGTGAGCGAGAAGGCGCTTTTCTCATCTCACATAAATGAAATGGATACTTACCTGGGGCGCCAAAATGAAGCAAAAGCAAAAACTGTTTTTGTTGAACTTAATAAAAAGATGACAGACCACCTCATTAATTCAAAAAGTAATTTAGGCCCTCAACCTCAGGCTGCAAATGCAGCTGCCTATGCTAAGGAACAGAAACTATATCTTGATATTCTAGCCCTGTCAAAAAACTTATCAGGCAACCGGACTGAGCTATATAACCGACTCATGGAATACTACAGCATTTATTAAATATTACTATTGGGCTGCGTAGGTGCAGCAGCATTACAGGCAATGTTATGACCGTTCAGGCCTTCAACATTGCCTGTTTTCATTAAAGCCAACCATCTGCACTATAATCCGTTGTATATAAATTCAGGTACAATTTTTATACTGGTTTTAAAATATGCGCAAAGTTTTAAAGGTCTTCCTTTATATAATAGGCATAATTATCATTTTGATAATTGGCGTAATTATATGGCTCAATACGCCATCAGGCCAAAACTTTGTTCGCTCAAAAGCCCAGGCGTATCTGCAAAACAAACTGAAAACCCAGGTGCTGATAGGCAAGCTGGGATATGGGCTGCCTAAATACATAGTACTTGAAAACGTCTTGCTTAGGGATCAAAAGAATGATACGCTACTCAGCGTCGGGAAGCTTAAAATCGACCTCGACATGCTTAAGCTCATTCATAAGGAGATCGATGTAAACCAGTTGGTACTGCAGGATGTGCATAGCCACATATATCGTAATACCCCCGATACCAATTTCAACTTCACCTACATCATCAATGCCTTTGTCGGCACACCTTCCCAAACAAAGGCCACTTCGAAAAAAACAGATACCTCATCATCAGGTATGTCCATCAACGTAAATCGAATACAGTTGGATGATATACATGCGCGGATTGATGATGCTACTGGGGGTACTACTCTGGGTATAGATCTTCAGCATCTGGAACTGAAGGTAAAAGACATTGACATGAAACACATGAAATTTCATGTAAAGGAACTCACTGTGGCAGGCTTGCAAACACTTTTTTATTCAGACACTTCTTACCTGCCCGTAAAACCAAAAAATACTACACAAACACAGTTCACCCTAATTGCCGATAACATCAACCTTAAGCAAATAGGGTTCAAGTATAACGATAATCTCAACAAGCTCTTATTTAGTCTTGATCTCGCAGCACTACAAATAAAGCTGGACAAATTCGATCTGGTTACACAAGTTGTCAACCTTGCACAATTTTCTATAGACACCTCTAACATCAAATTAGCATTCGGTAAAAAAAGCAAGGTACCTGCCCCTGTAGATACCATTATCAAAATGGATACCACTATGGGGTGGAATGTAGCAGTAAAGAACATGAACATAGCAGGTGTAAACTTTGTTATGGACAATGCTAACGAGATGCGTATGCCTGCCGGCATAGACTATTCCCACCTCAACATACAGGGACTGACCATAAATGCGCAGGATATAAAATACACCTCCGACACGATCGCCGGTAATATAAAACACCTCGCCGTTAAAGAACAGAGTGGCTTGGATGTAAAAGAGCTACGCACGCGGTTTCTTTACCAACCGCAAGGGGCTACACTCAGTAATTTGTACTTGCTTACCTCCAATACTGTCATACAGGATTCCATACAAGTCAAATACCCATCACTCGATGCGTTGAAAAAGAATATGGGCCTCATGCAGCTTAATGTAAATATCCGCAAGAGTGTTATCGGGCTAAAGGATGCTCTTGTATTCATGCCCAGTCTTATAAAACAGCCTTTATTTAAAAAATACAAAAACGGGCATATACAATTGGATGCCGGCATTTCTGGCTACCTCAGCAACCTGGCTATAGCACGCTTTAATTTAGCTGGGCTGGACAATACTGAGGTTGCACTGAACGGGAGATTAACGGGCTTACCCAATGCAAATGCTATCAGCTACAATCTCAACATCGCCAAGTTTCAATCGTCAAAAAACGACGTTGAAGCAATTGTTCCATCTGCTTACCTGTCCTCTGTACGCATACCCGACAAGTTCGGCATCACCGGTAAACTATCTGGCACAGAAAAAGATTATAACCCCGATCTGTTATTGGTAAGTAGCGATGGCTCAGCCTATGTACGCGGCTACTTGCACATGAGCCCAGGTAAGGGCAGGGAACAGTACGATCTCTTTGTAAAGACCATGGTGTTAAACGTAGGCCGCATTATTAAAAAGGACAGCCTCATGAGTACTATCACGTCATACGTTACCGTAAAAGGACGTGGTTTTGATATAAAAACTATGAGCGCAGTCTTAAGTGGTGGCATACAATCTGCCCATGTTAAGGACTACGATTATCATAGCATCACGTTTAATGGCAATGTAGCAGCAAAGGCTGGGGATCTTAAACTGACTTCCGCCGATGATAACCTCCGGATGAACATGACTGCACATGCAGACATGACCGGTAAATATGCTGCTGTAAAAGCAAACATGCAGGTAGATAGCATAGACTTTCAGGCATTAAAATTATACAGCAGTGAGTTAAAGATACACGGTGATATACATGCCGATTTCCCTGAACTAAATCCTGATTACCCAAGAGGAGAGATCATCTGGAAAAAACCATTGATCGTTGCTAATGGGCAACGATATCTTATGGATAGCCTGTATATACTCTCCCGCCCTAGTGCAGACACAGGACAATACATAATTGCCAACCTCGATGTAGTGCAGGTTGTAATAACAGGCAAAACACCACTTACTAAATTAGGTGCCATTATACAAGACCATATAAACAGGCACTACAACATACCACTCAGCGACAGTACTAAGCAGGCCATTGCAGCCCAACCCCAAAAAACAGTTGACACCAGCAAAACCAATATCCCTTCAGACTATAACCTGGCATTTACAGCACATGTTGAAGACCGCCCTTTGTTGCACAGTATATTGCCTGGTCTTACATCACTCGACACCATACATATCGATGGTAGCCTCACCCCCCGCACACTTACTTTAAATGCCACAATGCCCGAAGTACTATATGGCACAAATGCTATAGAGAATGGTGTAATTAAAGTAAGTGGTACAGATTCTGCATTTACCTACAAGGTCACTGTCGATAAGATTGCCACTAGTCAGATAGCGCTTTGGTATGCCAACATACATGGCAACTTAGACCAGAACACCATCACTACCAACATTAGCCTGGCAGATTCTGTTAAGAAAGAAAGGTTTGCACTTGTAGCCTCGTTACAGAACGTAGGCGATTCACAGATCATTCAACTACAGCCGGGCCTTAAACTTAATTACCAGACATGGGCTGTCACAGAACCTAACCGGATCGATCTTTCAAAAGCAGGCTTCTACATTTCTAATTTCAACATCAGTAACAACAATCAATACATAAAAATAAACAGCGACCAGCCTATTCCTAACTCGCCCATAAAGGTGGACATCAGCAATTTCCTATTGGCCAATATTACACAGATGATCAGTCGAGATACCACCTTGGCCAACGGCTTATTGGGTGGCAATGTTACCATCAGCAAACTAAAACCCACACCACTTATCAGTGGCGACTTACAAATACAAAACCTGTCTGTAATGGGCGATACTCTGGGCAATCTTGCTGTACAGGTAAACACTACCGATGGCAATGCCTTCGATACCAAGGTTTCTATTAAAGGTAATGGTAACGATGTAGCCTTAAACGGAAACTATTATTTACAGCCTGTTGGAGGTAACAGCTTTAATTTTGCCCTGGCAGTCAATGCACTCAGCTTGGCAAGCATACAGGGCATCACTTTAAATCAGATTCGCAATAGCTCAGGCTTTATAAGGGGCAACCTGCAGTTACAGGGCACCCCTTCCGCACCACTTATCGATGGTGAATTAAGAACTGATAATCTGGCAACAACGGTTAGCATGCTCAACGCTTATTTCAAACTCCCTGCCGATAAAATCACCTTTACACACACAGGCGTCTCATTCAACAATCTCCAGATACTTGATAGCACAGGCAATAAAGCCACGGTAAACGGCACTGTTGGCACACAAGATCTTAAAAACCTCCAGCTCGATCTGCAGTTGAATGCAAAGAACTGGAGTGCACTGCATTCAACTGCAAAAGACAATAAGACATTTTATGGCGATCTGTTGTTCACATCAAATCTTAATGTAAAAGGCACACCATCCTCACCTAATGTAGATGGATCTATAAATATTCTCAAAGGCACCAACATGACCGTTGTGATGCCCGAAAGCGATCCCGGTATCGTTAGTAGCGAAGGTATCGTTGAGTTTATAGATGTAAGCAATCCTGGCCGATATAAAATACTTACACCTAAGGCAAAAAAAGACAGCACTAAAATAGTAATGAACACAGGGTCAAACATCAATGTGAACATAAGCGTGGCCAAACAAGCTATGTTTAATGTCATCATAGACCAGGCATCGGGCGATTTTTTAAGTGTTAAGGGCGATGCTTCATTAAATGCAGCTGTAACTCCTGGGGGTGTTTTTGGCCTTACAGGTAATTACGAGCTCGACGAAGGTGTTTACCAACTCAACTACAATTTTATCAAGCGTAAGTTTCTCATACAAAAAGGAAGTACTATAACCTTTGCTGGAGACCCAACAAAAGCAAATACAGATATTACTGCGGTTTACGAGGTGGATGCGCCTGCATACGATCTTATGCAGAGTCAGGTACAAGACCAGTCGCAACTCAATTACTACAAACAGAACCTGCCTTTTAATGTGGCTATGCACATAAAAGGTTCTATCATTCAGCCCTCACTTACTTTCGATGTGATACTACCCAGCAATAAGGTTTACCCGCTTGCTGCCGACCAGATAGAGTTGATACAAGGCAAGTTGGCCCAGATGCGCAACGATACGTCCGAATTAAATAAGCAGGTATTTGCCCTAATCATATTGAGCCGTTTCGTTTCTGATGATCCATTTACTAACGGTGCCGGGAGCGGGGGGGTAGCCTTTACTGCAAAACAAAGCGCTAGCCGCTTTATAGGCGAGCAATTGAACCAGTTCGCAAACCATCTTATAAAAGGTGTTGACTTGTCTGTCGATCTCGCATCTACTGAAGATTATACAACTGGCTCATTAAGAGATCGTACAGACCTGAACCTTGCAGCCTCTAAACGATTGCTCAACGATAGGTTAAAGCTCACCATAGGCAACGACTTTGAGTTGGAAGGACCGCAAACAACCAATAGCGACCAAAGCAACCTGATACCCAGCAACCTTGCAGCAGACTATCTGCTTACAGCCGATGGCCGATATACAATGCGTGCTTACAGGAAAAACTATAATGAAGGCGTAATAGAAGGGTATGTGACGGAAACAGGACTTGACTTTATAGTAAGTCTCGAATACAATCACTTTAAGAATGTATTCAGGAAAAAGAAGAACCCGAAGAAAGAACAGTCAAACGGCGTTAAACAATAACACTACCCAGGAGAATGACCCATTTTAAAAGACATACCCTCTTCATACTTACACTCGCCTGTATCATCATTTCATCATGCAGCAACACAAAGCATTTGCCTGCTGGCGAAACTCTGTTTATAGGTAGTAAAATAACCATCAAGGATAACGAGGCCCCTAAAAAGGAACGCAAAGCCAGTAAAACAGATCTGGCTGGTGCTGTGCGTCCACGTCCCAATTCTAAAACATTGGGGATGCGACTCAAATTGCGGGTGTACGAATTTGCAGGTGTCCCAAAAAAGAAAAAAGGCTTAAAGCCATTTTTACGCAAAAACGGTGAACCACCTGTATTAGCAAGTTCAGTCAATCTCGAAACCAATAAAGTGATCCTGGTAAACCTCATGCAGAACAAGGGCTTCTTTCATACCTCTATAAAGCCCTATTTCAAAACCGATAAAAAGAAAAGAACAACTGCCTGCTTCGATGTCACGACCGGCCCTCAATATACCATAAACAAAACCGTATTTTTAAAAGACAGCACCGAGCCCGAAGTGTCTTTCGATATCGACAGTACCTTCCCTCAAACACTACTTAAGGCCGGGGCACCTTACAACCTCGACCTGATAAAAGCCGAACGCAACCGTATAGACAGGGCACTGAAACAACTGGGCTACTACTGGTTCAAAGCCGACTATATTATTGTGCAGGTCGATACTACAATTGGCAATCATAAAGTGAACATGTATGTGGCAGTAAAAAAAGTAGAAGTACCCGACCAGGCATACCAGGTATCCTACATCAACAACATTTATGTTTACCCCAATTTTAAGGCGCACAGTAATGGTGAGGATACAAACAAAGCAAATGCCATAGCATACAAAGGATATAACATAGTTGACCCTGCCAAAAAATTTAAACCAGAAATATTCTCCAAGGCTATTCTCTTCGAAAAGGGAGATGAATACAACCTTGATGATCAAAATACCTCGCTCAACAGGTTGGTTACTATGGGCACATTCAAGTTTGTAAAAAGCCGCTATGATCCTGTAAACGATTCCGATCTGGACGTGTACTATTATCTTACTCCATATCCCAAAAAATCGCTTCAGTTCCAGATAGGGGCCCTTACACAAAACGATAACCGTGCGGGTTCACAAGCCAGCATCAGCCTGCTCAATCGCAATACTTTTAAAGGGGCAGAGGCTCTTATCTACAAAATAAACGGTGGTTTCGAGGCGCAATACAGTGGCGACAATAAGCAACCCGATATTTACAATCTGGGGGCTGAAGTAGATTTGAGCATCCCGCACTTTGTAGTACCATTTATAGACATACAAACTACAGGTATTTATGTGCCTCATACCCTACTAAAGGCAAGTTATAACTATGAATCGCAAAGCGATCTTCTGCGGATAAATTCTTATAAGTTCAGTTATGGCTACGATTGGAAGCAGGGCCTGAGAACAGAACATCAGCTCTACCCTTTCAATTTCACTTACGTAAAAACCGATACGTTAGGCAATGCTAATTCGCTCAATCTCCTGTACGGCAACTTGATCTTTAATGGTATCATTATAGGACCAACCTATGAGTTCACCTATAACAGTCAAATAGGACCACCACGAAGATCGCTGTTACCGCCTGCCCAGAATTCTTTGATGTATCATTATAGGACCAACCTATGAGTTCACCTATAACAGTCAAATAGGACCACCACGTATGAACAGCTTTTATTTTGACGGACTAATTGACCTTTCCGGCAACATATTAGGTCTCGCAGAAAAAGCAGATTATAAAACTCACCCCCAAACTATTTTAGGTCAGACATATGCACAGTACCTAAAGTTTCAGCCTGATTTCCGTTATTATCTGCGATTTTCTCCCGGAACCAGTATTGCCACACGCTTATTCTTTGGCATAGGTGTTCCCTATGGCAACTCGTCGCAGCTACCCAACATCAAAGAATTCTGGGCAGGCGGTAACAGCGATCTTCGTGGTTTCCCCTCTCGCCTGGTTGGGCCAGGTACTTTCAACTATCTAGCTAATTCCAATACTCAGTATCTGGAGACTTTAGGGGA
>JABDEZ010000016.1:23400-37780 GCA_013286835.1 Bacteroidota bacterium | reverse complement strand
GGGTACAGGGCATTTTTACCAGGGCCCTGGATATAGCGCTGCTTAATAATAATATAGATATTGCCGTACACTCTATGAAAGATGTACCCACACAAATGCCAAATGGTATTGTATGTGCATCTATACTAAAGCGTGCATCCTATAAAGATCTTCTTGTTCCCAAAACAGATACTGCATTTTTAGATAGCACATTACCCGCAGTAATAGCTACCAGTAGCATACGCCGCAAAGCACAGTGGCTGAACAGGTATCCAGGTCATACCCTCGAAAATTTGCGTGGAAATGTAAATACCCGTTTGCAAAAGGTGAAGGATAACAATTGGAATGGGGCAATATTTGCGGCCGCAGGCCTGGAACGTATAAACCTGCGTCCTGCAAACGCTATTGAATTGGATTGGATGCTGCCAGCTCCTGCACAAGGCGCTATTATGGTGGTTTGTCGCGCAGATGATAATAACAGTCTCGATGCATGCAGCTCTTTTCACGATAACGAAACCACTTTGTGCACAGGATTGGAAAGAGATTTCCTACGAGCCTTGATGGGCGGCTGTGCCACACCAATAAGTGCTTTAGCGCAAATACAAAATGGGGTAGTTGTATTTGAAGGGAATATATTAAGTGTAGATGGCAGGGAAAAGCTGGAAGTGAAGCGATCTGTTCCGGTAGGTAGTGCGACTAATATTGGTAAAGATGCAGCCGAAGAATTATTACGTAAGGGGGGCAGAGCAATATTGGAAAGCGTTCGCAGTGCTTAATTGAAGCGTTACCTTTGCAGCTTTCAGGTTCATCTCACAAATAAACAAATGGCTTTAGCCAAAAATGGATAGAAACATATTAAGTACGTCGCCTTTACATCAGTCGCTTATAGATAAGCTGGGCGAGCACGGTATATCCGTAGATATTTCGTCCATGATAAATATTGAGCCGGTTAAGTCCGACTCAGTTACTAAGCAATTAAAGGAATTGTTTACACAACAGGCGACTGTTGTATTTACAAGTGTTAATGCAGTAGAGCATGTTATTGCGGCTACGGCAAAAGGTGCCAAGCTCGATTGGCGTATTTTCTGTACCAGTAAGGCTACAGCAGACGCAGTGAAAGATTTTTTTGGAGCAGATAAGATAGTGGCGATGGCCGATAACGCATCAAAACTAGCTGAGAAAATAATTAAGAACAAGTGCAAAAACGTCGTCTTTTTTTGTGGCAATAAGGCGCGGTATGAGCTGCCCGATAAACTAATAAAAGCTAAAATAGCTGTACAGAAAATTGTAGTGTATAATACGGTTGTTACTTCTGCAAAAATGACCAAATTCTACAATGCTATTTTGTTTTTTAGTCCCAGTGGTGTAGATAGTTTCTTAACAGAAAATGAATTTCCTACACGAACTGTTCTATTTGCAATAGGCGATACAACCGCCGATGCTTTAAAAGAAGTGACAAGAAATAGGATAATAATAAGCAGTGTACCCTCAAAGGAAAATATGGTGGAACTGGTTGTTGATTTTTTTGAACAATCTGAAAGCCGGTAAACAATAAATAATGAGTAATTTAAAAAACGACCTTTTATTAAGAGCCTTGCGTGGCGAAGCTGTAGAACGTCCTCCTGTGTGGATGATGCGCCAGGCTGGACGTTACCTGCCCGATTATATAAAGCTGCGTAACCAATATGATTTCTTTACCCGAGTACAGACCCCTGAATTGGCAAGTGCTATTACCTTGCAACCCGTAGATCAGGTAGGTGTGGATGCGGCTATCATATTTTCTGATATACTGGTGATACCGCAAGCTATGGGTATGACTGTGCTGATGGAAGAAGGTAAGGGGCCATTGTTGCCAGACGTGATAAAAACAAAAGCTGATATAGACAATCTGGTAACTGATGGGGTAGAGCATACCTTAAAGTATGTAATGGATGCCTTGTCACTTACAAAGCAGGAACTTAATGGACGTGTACCACTGATAGGCTTTGCCGGCGCCCCATGGACGTTGCTTTGTTACATGGTAGAAGGGAAAGGCAGTAAGTCGTTTGATAAGGCAAAGCAGTTTTGTTTTACTCAACCTGAATTAGCTCATAGTCTGCTGCAGAAGATCACAGATATGACCATTACATACCTGAAAGCCCAGATCAAAGCAGGCGCAGATACGGTGCAGGTTTTCGACAGTTGGAGTGGTATGCTGAGCCCCGCGGATTTCAATAATTTTGCGCGGCCATATTTAATACAAATAGCAGACGCAGTAAGTGAAGATGCACCGGTGATACTATTTCCTAAGGGTAGTTGGTATGCACTGGAAGGCTTGAGTAATAGCAGTGCCGCAGGTTTGGGTATAGATTGGACAGTAACACCACAGTTAGCAAGAAAACTAACAGGGGGTAACATTACACTGCAAGGCAATTTTGATCCTTCTCGTTTATTGGCTCCTATCAGCGAGATCAAGAAGTCGGTAAAGGAAATGATAGATGGTTTTGGTACACAGCGCTACATAGCTAACCTGGGGCATGGCATACTACCTAATGTACCGGTAGATCATGCACGGGCGTTTGTAGATGCCGTGAAAGAATATAGTATGACTACTGCGCAACAGATAGCATAAGGTACGTTTACTTACCCGGATTCCTGATAATTGCGCATTACATCTTTAAGTTATGGAGGCTAAAGAACAGTTTTTAGATTTTGTAAAAAGTTTGCAAAATGAGATCTGCGCGGCGCTTGAAGCTGCAGATGGTAAAGCTCGTTTTGTAGAAGATAAATGGCAGCGCCCGGAAGGCGGTGGTGGCATATCCAGGGTAATAGCCGATGGAAATGTTTTTGAGAAGGGTGGGGTAAATATCTCTGCTGTACATGGCGCTTTACCTGCACCAATGCAGCAATCATTTGGTGTACCTGAGAGTGACTTTTTTGCATGTGGTATATCGTTGGTCATCCACCCGGTTAACCCATTCGTGCCCACCGTGCATGCTAACTGGCGTTACTTCGAGCTGTATAACAAGCAAGGGCAAAAGCTGGATAGCTGGTATGGCGGCGGTAGCGACCTCACTCCTTATTATATATTTGAAGAGGATGGCAAGCATTTCCATACCACTTTAAAAAACGCGATGGATGTTTTTGATAAAGGATACTATCCCAAATTTAAAGTTCAATGTGATACATACTTTGTGAACACTCACAGGAATAATGAGACACGTGGTATTGGAGGCGTATTTTACGATTATCTGCGTCCTAAAGATGAGGTACATGGACAGGAACTATTTACCTTTCAGGAAGCCGTAGGGAAATCATTTCTACCTGCCTACCTACCTATTGTTGAGTGTAGGAAGGATATTCCATATACCGAACGTGAAACGAACTGGCAGGAGATTAGAAGGGGGCGGTATGTAGAGTTTAACCTGATACATGACAGGGGTACATTGTTTGGCTTAAAAACCAACGGCCGCACTGAAAGCATATTGATGAGTCTGCCCCCGCGTGCGCAGTGGAAATATGATTATCATCCTGAACCTGGTAGTAAGGAAGCTGAATTGTTAGAATATTTGAAACCCAGGGATTGGGTGTAATTACTTTGAAAACGTTTTTATGCATTTAATAAGAAGGAACCGAATACTGCGCCAAACTCCAGCTATAAGGGCTATGGTGGCAGAGACAATATTAAAACCTGCAGACTTTATAGCTCCGCTGTTTATAGTAGAAGGCACTAACGTGCAGGAGCCAATTTCTTCTATGTCAGGCTATTACCGCCGTAGTATAGACCTTACAATAAAGGAAGTAAAAGAGCTTTGGGTGTTAGGTGTACGCAGTGTGTTATTGTTTATAAAGTGTGATGACAACCTGAAGGATAACAGAGGTACCGAGGCTTTGAATCCTAATGGCCTGATGCAGCGTGCTATAAAGGCTATTAAAGATGCTTGCCCGGATATTATAGTGATGACCGATGTGGCATTAGACCCTTTTTCTGTCTATGGCCACGATGGTATAGTAGAAGGTACGGAAATTGTAAATGATCCTACTGTAGAAGTGCTTGCTGGTATGAGCTTGAGCCATGCCCAGGCAGGAGCTGATTTTGTAGCTCCTAGTGACATGATGGATGGTCGTATTATCGCCATCCGCGATATACTGGAAAGTAATGGCTGTACCCGTACAGGTATTATGGCTTATAGCGCCAAGTATGCATCTTGCTTTTATGGCCCCTTCCGCGATGCACTGGATAGTGCGCCGGGTTTTGGTGACAAGAAGACCTACCAGATGGATTATGCCAACCGTATAGAGGCGGTAAAAGAAACCCTCATGGATATAGAGGAGGGTGCTGATATTGTTATGGTAAAACCTGCAATGGCGTATCTTGATATTATCCGTGAAATAAAAAACGAAGTAACAGTTCCTGTAAGCGCCTATCATGTAAGCGGTGAGTATGCCATGATAAAGGCTGCAGCACAAATGGGCTGGCTGGATGAAAATAAAGCCATACTGGAATCTATGACCAGTATAAAACGTGCTGGTGCAGACCTTATAGCTACTTATTTTGCTAAAGATGCAGCAATACTGCTTAACGCTTAACCTTATTGATTTATAATTCTGAATTATCTTATTTATATGCCTGATACAATAGCTACTCCAACAACTACAGATAAAAGCAAACAACTTTTTGAACGCGCAAAACTATCTATTCCCGGTGGTGTGAATTCTCCCGTACGCGCCTTTAAAAGTGTAGGCGGTACCCCTCTTTTTATGGAGAAGGCCAAAGGCGCTTACATGTATGATGCTGATGGTAACAAGTATATAGATTACATCAACTCATGGGGGCCAATGATACTTGGCCATGCTTATGAGCCTGTTATCAATGCTATAAAAGAACGTGTAGAACATTCTACATCGTTTGGAGCTCCAACAGAGCTTGAAGTAGAGATGGCGGAGCTTATAAAAAGCATGGCGCCCAATGTGGATTTGGTGCGTATGGTAAGCAGTGGTACAGAAGCTTGTATGAGTGCATTAAGATTAGCCCGTGGCTATACCGGCCGCAATAAGTTTATAAAGTTCGAAGGGTGCTACCACGGCCACGCAGATGCTTTTTTGGTGAAGGCGGGTAGTGGGGTAGCCACCTTCAATATACAAACAGTGCCGGGCATAACGGCTGGTGTTTCGGCTGATACGCTGACCGCGCCTTATAATGACCTTGAAGCCGTTGAGAAACTGGTAAAAGAAAATAAAGGTGAAATAGCTGCCATCATTATAGAGCCGGTATGCGGTAATATGGGTTGCATATTGCCATTGCCTGGTTTCCTGGAAGGGCTGCGTAAAATATGTGATCAGGAAGGTATAGTTTATATTTTTGATGAGGTAATGACTGGTTTTCGCCTGGCTGCCGGTGGCGCTCAGGAAAGACTGAATATAAATGCTGATCTGGTTACCTACGGCAAAGTGATTGGCGGAGGCATGCCTGTTGGCGCGTTTGGGGGTAAGAAAGAGATCATGCAGCACATTGCCCCGTTGGGCAACGTTTACCAGGCTGGTACGCTAAGTGGTAATCCTATAGCTATGATAGCAGGATACACTATGCTCAAAACATTGAAGGACAATCCGTCTATCTATACACAGCTGGAAGAGAAGACAGCCTTGTTGCACAATGGCCTTGATGCGGTGCTGCAAAAGACTGGAGTGCCATATGTCATTAATAGGTTAGGGTCAATGATCAGTGTGCATTTTAGTAAGGTGCCTGTGATCAATTTCGATTGTGCTGCACATGCCGACAATGCGTTATTTAATAAGTATTTTCACTTTATGTTGGATAACGGAATATACCTGCCACCTTCAGCATACGAAAGCTGGTTTATAAGCAATGCATTAAGCACAAAGGATATTGAGAAGACAGTATCAGTGACTGAGGCTTTTTTCAGTGTACTATAATTACGCCAGTTTCTTGTTTACATTACTGGTGTAATACTGTTCCATCATGTTATATACAGTTTCTTTAAGGGCAGCTGCATCTTTCAGTGTTAGCCCTTCGGTAGAAACCGGGGGGAGGAAATGAAAGTGGATACGCATAGGCCTTGCCCAGAATTTCTTGTTGTGTGGTAAAATCTTTCCTGTATTAAATATCAGCGCAGGCATTACGGGTTTTTGTGCCTTTATTGCTGTTATAAATGCACCATCAAAAAAGGGCTGCATGGGCTTTCCGGTCTTATTCCTGGTTCCTTCAGGGTAAAGGCATAGGTGAATACCCATATCCAGCATTCGCTGCATTTGTGTGAAGCTTTCTCTGCGGCTTTCTGTACTTGTCCTGTCTACCAATATAGAGCCTGTTTTATAGATAAGCCCGAATACAGGGGTACGCGACATTTCTATTTTAGCAAGGGTTTTATTGGGGCCAGGTATCCAGGGGGATGATACCGGAACATCTACTAATGAATTGTGGTTGATAACGACCACATAATTTTCTCCTTCTTTAAAATGTTCGGTACCTCTTCTTCTTACCGGGCAGCCAACTAGCGGCATGAAAACACCCATCCAGAGCCTGAACACGGGATGCAGGTATGCTGATCTTTGGGGCTCTTTCATGTATGATATGATCCATATGGGAATGATCACCACTAGCATAGTGATGATAAACAGCAACAGGAAGTACACCAGGTATAGCGCCCCTAAAATATTTTTTATAACTTTCATTTCTTTATGTTCAATTATGCTCAAGACCAGTCTATAGGCCGTTCTCCATGTTCTCTTAACCAGTTGTTGGCTTTGCTGAAGTGGTGGCTACCAAAGAAACCATTGTAAGCCGAAAATGGTGAAGGATGTGCTGCTTTTAATACAAGGTGCTTTGTGGTATCTATCAAATCCTGTTTGCCTTGGGCAAACTTGCCCCAGAGCATAAAGACGATCCCGTCCCTGTCTTGTGAGATCTTCCTGATAACGGCATCTGTAAAGCGGTGCCATCCTATGGTGCTATGCGAATTAGCTTGATTGGCCTCTACCGTAAGTGACGCATTAAGCAACAATACACCCTGGTTTGCCCAGCGCTCCAGGTTGCCGTTTTGTAATGATATTTCTATTCCAAGATCTTCTCTGATCTCTTTAAAGATGTTGACAAGAGAGGGTGGGGGCGCAACACCATCCGGTACCGAAAATGATAATCCCATGGCCTGCCCCACATTATGATACGGGTCCTGGCCCAGTATCACCACCTTTACTTTATGAAAAGGGGGATGTTCAAAAGCATTGAAAATGAGCTTTCCAGGAGGGTAAATTACTTTCCCGGCCTTCTTTTCTTCCTTTAGAAAATCAGCTATTTTCTTAAAATAATCTTCATTGAATTCACTTTCCAGCTCTTTCTTCCAGCCTGCTTCTATTTGTACATCCATGGCATTAATGTTATATGGCTGTGTGCTTTAGTTTTTAGATTGAGTGCGCTCAAGTATGCTGAAGCTGCCACACATACTGGCATGTTTTTGTTTCTGCTGCAGCACTATCAGGTAAATATCAGTTTTAGTGGGTGTGTAGTCAAACGTTATGTACCCCGGTTCCTCTCCGCGTTTTATTTCTTTTTTCATAACAGATTTATCGTCTCCGTCAAAAAGCTCAATAGATGACTTTGATGATATTTCGCTACCCATGTATAGCAATTGGTACAAGTGGCCTTTCTCCAGTTTTACTTCAATGCTATAGGGTGTTTCAGACTCCATGCTTACCATTGCATCTTTAAAGACTTTCATGCCTTTTTCAATAAAGCCATGCTTTACGTCGTCTATACGTAACACAATATCTTTGTCAATGCAACCAATTGCCGGTGCAGCTTCTTGCTGTGCAAATGTGATAAATGGTATAAAGGCAAATGCAATAATAATAAAGACGCTCTTCATGTTTATATGATGTTTATGGGCTGCAATAAAGGTGATGAGGGTTACTTAATATCTACATCAAGTAATTTCTTTCCTTCAAAAAAACCTTCCAGTCTGTCACCTACATTTACAGCGCCTACACCTGCCGGTGTGCCTGTAAAAATAAGGTCGCCGATATTTAATGTGAAAAATTTGGAAACATATTCTATCACTTTATCAATGCTGAATATCATGTCCTTGGTGTGGCCATCCTGCACCAGGTTGCCATTGTGCTTCAGTTGAAAATTCAGGTCATTCAAATTCATTTCGGGTGTAATTGGCAAAAAATCACCCACAGCGGCAGAATTGTCAAATGCCTTTGCAATTTCCCATGGTAAACCTTTTTGCTGTTGCTTGCGTTGCAGGTCACGGGCTGTAAAATCAATGCCCAGCGTTACTTCATCATAATATTTATCAGCAAATTTTGCCTGTATATAGCGGCCGTTCTTGCATATTTTATATACTATTTCGCATTCATACTGTAGGTCGTCAGTGATTTCTGGGTAGTAAAAGGGTTTCGCAGGCGGCAAAAAAGCATTTTTTGCCTTCATGAAAATTACTGGTTCAGTGGGTATATCATTGTTCAATTCTTTGGCGTGTTCGCTGTAATTTCGCCCTACACAAATTATTTTCATCTTTCCTTTTTTTATGGCCCGTGTAAAAATAAAGTTTCCTGCTGAAATGCCGTTACATACAGTAACAATTCCTGTACGCATAGGCGATGTTAACTATGGTGGCCACGTAGGTAACGATGCTATTCTTTCTATTATACATGAAGCCAGGGTGCAATTATTTAATCACTGGGGTTTCACAGAGTTGAATGCCGGTGGTAATGCACTCATTATGGCCGATGTGATGATAGCTTACCGGGGCGAAGCGTTTTATGGAGATATACTCACCATTAAGCTTTATGTTGAAGAAATTACAGCCCGCTCGTTTGATATATTATACCATATAACAACCCTACGCAATGGGAATATTACCGATATTGTCCATGCCAAAACCGGTTTGGTATGCTACAACTATGAAACCCACAAGACCGAAAATCTGAAACCAGACCTGGAGCATAAGTTAAAAGGCGGCATGTAGTTATCCTTCCCGCCATTCTTTGCCTGTCATGTTCAGGAACACATCTTCCAGGTTGGCGGCTTTCATTGCTTTAGGGCGTTGAAAACCTGTAGCCAATAGTTTATCTATTAACTCGGCAGGTGTGCTCAGCGCTATCATTTCGCCGCTGTCTATGATGGCAACACGCTCGCATAGTTCTTCGGCCTCATCCATGTAGTGAGTAGTGATAACAACGGTACAGCCACGCTCACGTAGTTGTTTAATGAGGTCCCAAAGGTTACGGCGCGCCTGCGGATCAAGTCCTGTTGTAGGCTCATCCAGGAATATAAGTTTGGGTTCGTTAATAAGCGTTGTAGCTATTGAAAACCGTTGCTTCTGTCCGCCGCTTAATTGTTTAAATTTGTTCTTGGCTTTTTCGCGCAGGTTCACAGTATCCAGCAATGCCATAGGATCGGTATCGCGATTGTACAGGCCGGCAAAGAGATTGATGATTTGTTTGAGGTTAAGGTTTGGATAATAACCAGCCGCCTGCAGTTGTACGCCTATTATATTCTTAATGGCTTGTGGCTCCTTATCCAGGTCCATACCATCTATAAACACTTGTCCTGATGTTTTTTCACGCAGGGTCTCCATGATCTCCAGCGTAGTTGTTTTACCGGCTCCGTTAGGCCCCAGTAAGCCAAATATCTCCCCTTCCTTCACGTCAAAACTGATGCCTTTCACAGCAGTGAAATCACCATATTTTTTTACCAGGTTATCTACTTTTATTATATGGTTGCTCATATTGAGTATCTATTTTTGAACTAATTACAGTACAGCAATCTTTCCATTGCAAATTACTTACAATTTGTCCAGCAGAAAGCAAGAACGGTTCAATTTGCCCTGAAAATCGAATGGGGTAGTGGCTTTGGTTATGTCTTTTATGTTGAAAACGGGTATCGCCTCGCGGTCCAGCACGAAATTCCGGTAGTTATTACTGAAGTAAATTTTCCCTGCATCTGTTGATGCTTTAAGCAGTTTTTTCAACAATGCTACATGGTCTCTTTGCACATCAAAGTCGCCTTCCATTCGCTTACTGTTCGAGAATGTGGGCGGATCGCAAACAATAAGATCGTAAGTGTTGGCTGGTATATCATTTATAAAATCCAACACATCTGTATGTATAAAATCGTGCTGGGTATCTTTATACAGCTTGTTGTACTGCATGTTTCGCTTAGCCCAGTTAAGGTAGGTTTTCGAAATATCTACCGACGTAACAGTTGCTGCGCCACCGGCTGCAGCATACACGCTAAACGACCCTGTGTAGCAAAACAGGTTGAGGACGTGCTTGCCTTTAGCCTCGTCGCGCACCATGCCGCGGGTAATACGGTGATCGAGGAATAGCCCCGTATCCAGGTAGTCTGTAAGGTTGATGATAAAGCTTTGGCCACCCTCCGGTACAATACGCTCTTCTTTCCGCACATCAAACTTCTCATATTGGCCCTGCCTGCCTGCTTTGCGCATGCGTTCCTTCATAAATATCACATCTGGCAATATCTGCAACACATCGGCTAGTATCTGTCGGCATTGCTGCAGCCAGGCATCGTGTGCATCATCTTCCATGCCGTGTTTGCGCTTGTATTCTGCAGCATGCACAGCTCCATTGTACCACTCTATAGCAAAAGGGAATTCGGGCAGGTCGTGATCGTAAAACCGGAAGCACGCCACATCCTGATTGCGCGCCAGCTTGCTGTAGTGCTTGTACACCTTGCGCATGCGGTTCTCAAACATCAGGAATTTATCGTCTGTACTCAAAAAAAATGTTGGATTGTTAGCAGCAAAAATAGCAAGTATTCCGTAGATACTATTTTCTGTTTTAGTATCGTCTTCTGAAAAAAAGTATAAGACTTTTTTCTAAAAATGAGATAATGCATTATCTTTGCTCTCCGTTAAAAGGAACACTGTCCGATTGTGTAATGGTAGCACAACAGATTCTGGTTCTGTTTGTCTTGGTTCGAGTCCAGGTCGGATAACATACAAAGTAAAACCCGCTACTGTAGCGGGTTTTGTTATTTTGCAGATTATAAATGATTTGTAATCACTTGATTTTCAGTATTGGCTGGTTCGAATCCAGATGGGTTTTATTTGAAAATGAAAGCCGTTGTAGGGGATGTTATAGAATCTTTGCATCCTCAATTGCGAGAGAACTCGACAATTTACGGAAAGCATTTAGCTGTTCTTGTAATGTTGCGGCAACTTGCTCGGCTGTGCCGATTGCGTCTACTCCCGCTATGAAGCGATGTGGTGGCTTTTCTAACCTTGAGACAGTAATTAGTGCATTAGCAAGTTTAACCGGGTCGCCAGGTTGTTGACCGTTTGCGCCTTTCCAAAACGCCAATTGTTGCTTTCTACCTTCGTCATAATCCGCTATTTCGTTTGCGCTATATTTTGTTGATTCTTCAGTCAACAATTCTGTGCGAAAAAAACCGGGATTAACGATGGTTGTTGTGATACCAAATTGTTCAACCTCAGTTTGAAGTGATTCCATCCAACCTTCAATGCCGAATTTAGAAGCCGCATATGCAGAACAGAAGGTATAACCGGTGAGGCCTGCTGTAGACGAGATGGTTATGATATGACCTGAGCGCTGTTTGCGCATGACTGGTAATACCGCTTTGGTGACTTTCATCGGGCCATACAAACTGGTTGCTAATTGGTTTTCAATTTCTTCCATAGACAATTCTTCAAAATAGCCGGCATTGAAATTTGCAGCGTTGTTGACCAATACATCTATTTGCCCGAATTTCTCAATCGCTGCTTTTACGGCCGCCTCTGCGTCTGCAGATTGGGTGATATCGAGTTTTACTGTAAGCAAGTTCTCGGATTCTCCAAGTGCCTTTTTGACCTTGTCAGTGTTGCGGCCTGTTGCCACTACTTTGTAGCCTGCCGCTAACGCAGCTATAGAAATATCCACACCCAGGCCGCGACCTGCGCCCGTAATGAACCAAACTTTGTTACTCATGTTATACTCGCTTTAGGTTACTTGAAATTATTATATTGTTCATCCGTCACAGGTTCAAGCCAATTTACAACTCCTTTTTCCGTATTAATGTCAATTGCGTAATGCGCAAATCTTGAATCAGGTGAAGCGCCGTGCCAGTGTTTAACACCCGGCAAAACATTTACCACGTCACCAACTTTTATCTCGCGGATTGGTGAACCTTCTTCCTGGTAATAACCAACACCATTAGTCACGATCAGGATCTGGTTGCTTGGATGCGTATGCCAGTTGTTACGTGCACCAGGCTCAAACCTGACATCCCCGATATTGCAATTCGTGTTTTCATCTGGCGTAACCAGCATTTTTAACCACGCCGTACCGGTAAAATATTGGGCTAATACTGGGCCGAATCCTTCGGGTGTGGTCTGTATATTTTCTGTATTTTCCATTGCTCTAATGATTGCCTTTTTAAAATGTATAGTCAATTGAACTCATATGCGCTTCGCCCATGCGATCTCCATATACGGGGAACTTTGAAAGACTAGTATCCATCGCCTGAACATCATCTTTGGTTAGGTGGATATTTTGTGCGCCAAGATTTTCTAATAAATGTGTTTCGGTACGGGTGCCGGGAATAGGAACTATGCTTGGGCTTTTTGCCATCAGCCAGGCGAGGGCAATTTGCGAAGGCGTTGCGTTCTTTTTTGCAGCATAATCTTTCAGCCATTCGATGATAGGCATGTTCAGCGGCAAAAATTCTTTCGAGTAACGAGGAAATCCGGCTCTAAAATCTGATTTTTCGTCATATTTTGTAGTAGTATCATACTTGCCAGTTAAAAAGCCCGCGCCAACAGGCGACCAGGGCACAAAGCCAATGCCCAGTTCTTCACAGGTTTTTAGAACTCCGTTTAGTTCTACATTGCGTGTCCATAAAGAATATTCAGATTGTACAGCTGTTACCGCCTGAACTGCGTGTGCGCGGCGAATTGTTTTCACACTCGCCTCGGATAAGCCAAAATGCAGGACTTTTCCTTGCTGGATCAGTTCTTTGATAGTGCCCGCTACCTCTTCAATGGGCACATTGGGATCAACGCGATGCTGATAGTACAAATCAATATGATCTGTTCGGAGACGTTTTAAAGATTCCTCAACCACTCTTTTGATCCGTTCCGGGCGACTATCCAAAGCCACTGTACCATCAATAGCAAAGCCGAATTTGGTGGCGATCTTCACCTGGTCACGAAAAGGCTGTAGCGCTTCGCCGACCAATGTTTCATCTATGTACGGACCGTAAACTTCGGCTGTATCAAAAAACGTAATACCGTTTTCAAATGCTTTACGAATTGTTGCAATTGATTGCTGATGATCCGCTGGCGGGTTATAATTACCGGCCATATTCATACATCCAAGTCCGATTTCAGATACTTCCAGAGTACCCAATTTTCTTGTTTTCATACTATTGTTCTCTTTAATTTTATTGGAATAAATTGGAGAAGCACCCCATGATAATGGCGCGATTGCCAGACCGGCAGCCACAAGAGCTGACATAGCGAGAAAGTCGCGACGACTTATATCGCTTCTATTCCCACACATCATTTCGCCTTCCGGTACTTGCATCCTTTTCATGATACAAAGGTCACCTTCATGATATTATAGAAATAAAGAAAAACAAAGGGAAAAGTATAAATATCAAAGATGAGCAGCTCTTATCGCCTTGGGGACAAAACCCGTCTTCTTTTTAAAGAAGTTATTGAAGTAGGTAGGATATTCAAAGCCCAATGCATAAGCGACCTCAGCAATATTCCAATCAGTATGTTGCAACAGCGCTTTTGCTTCGCCTATAATTCTTTCGGAAATATGCGCTGTCGTGGGCTTGCCAGTCACTTCTTTTACTGCGCTATTTAGATAGTTGATGTGTACAGATAAATGTTTGGCATAGTCCTGGGCTGTCTTTAGTTCCAGCGGATGTGCGGTGTTTTCGATGGGAAACTGTCTTTCCAGCAATTCAAGAAATACCGCCGTAATTCTTTCAGCGGCATTTTTGTGTTTTGCATCGGTTTCTAATGGCTGCATTTTCATCGCCTCATGAATGATCAGGTTGATATAATTGCGTATCAAATCATCCTTAAAGCTATAATCCGTGTTTTGTTCGTCAATCATCTTCTCGAATAGTCTTGAAAGATTTTCCTGTTGCTCAATAGTCAAGTTGAAAATTGGTGTGCCGCCTAATTTAAACAAAGGAGAATGCTGCAAACTCTCAGAACGTTCACTATGTTTTATAAATTCCTCTGTAAACAAGCAGGTATAACCATGGTGTACCGTGGTAATGGCTTCGCAAGAATACGGTATGCGCGGGTTGCCAAAAAATAAAAAGGCATCATCCGTTTCAATACTGCGGTCAGCATAATAGAACGCGAACTTCCCTACAGTAATGTTGATTTTATAAAAGTCTTTGCGGCTGTAGCTGTGT
>JABDEZ010000016.1:1650-23390 GCA_013286835.1 Bacteroidota bacterium | reverse complement strand
GCCATTACCACGGTACACCATGGTTATACCTGCTTGTTTACAGAGGAATTTATAAAACATAGTGAACGTTCTGAGAGTTTGCAGCTGTAGCTGTGTCCACCTGAACTGCTATCGGTTTTATAGACTTTAAAACCTTTGAGTTTTAGCTCTGAATTGAAATCAGAAGTCGGTGTGCTCCGTTGCTTATCCATTCTCCAAAGTTAAGAAAAACAAATGCACTGCTACTGGATTTTGAAATTCTTACACCCTGATCTTTTTTGAAGTGATTTAGAAAATGGTACGAGAGTAGTACCCCAAAATTTCACTATTAGACTGCAATTTTCTTTAAATCGCTAATGAATTGGTTCGAGTCCAGTCGGGATAACACAGAAAAGTAAAACCCGCTCGTAGAGCGGGTTTTACTTTTTCAATCTCTTTTACTTAATTGTAATACTTGATTTTCAATGGTGCTTGGTTCGAGTCCAGAAGGCTGTGTCATAGACATCAAATCGTTGTCAATTTAAATTCCGGTAGTCATTTGGCGCAGTACCCACCTTCTGTTTGAAAAGTCGGGTAAAATGCTGTGGGTACTTGAAGCCCAAGCCATAGGCTATCTGACTAATCGATTGATCGGTGTCAAATACTCTGTCCTTCGCGATCTCTATCACTTTTGAGTGAATATAATCTTGTGCAGATTGCCCGGTTTCTTTTTTAATTAGGTCACCAAAGTAGTTTGGCGATACGCCCAATTCTATCGCACATGACTTTACCGTAGGCAATCCTTCGGTGAGTGGCTTGCTTGAAGCAAAATAGTCATGCAGCAAGTGTTCAAATCGTTCTACCAAACCTTTATGTTCGGTATCGCGCGTTATAAATTGCCTGTCGTAAAATCGGGTGCAGTAATTCAGGAATAACTCAATGTTGGACGCGATCAGTGTTTTGCTGTGCTTATCTATAGATCGCTCCAGCTCGTATTCGATCTTCTTAAAGCAATCTACAACGATCTGCCGCTCTCGCTCAGAAAGGTGCAGTGCCTCATTCACATCGTAAGAAAAGAAAGAGTAATCGCGTATATGTTTGGCTAAAGGTGTGCCAATGAGCAGATCGGGATGAAAAAGCAGCGCCCAGCCTTTCGCTGCAAAATTCGTTGCGTTGTTCTGGACTTCTATTACCTGACCGGGGCCTGTGAATACCAGCGTGCCTTCCTGGTAATCATAAGTCTTACGCCCGTATTTCAATTCACCGCAATTTAATTCCTTCAAGTAGATCGCATACAGCCCAAAATTGATTGCTTGGGCAGGCATTGCCTGGGCTTTGGATAGGTCAATGACTGTCACCAACGGGTGCAGCGTTTCTACACCGCGCATGGCATTATATTGTGCAACACTTTCCAGTTTCAGGATCGTTTTCATTTTCGGCATTTTGTCTCCTGCAAATTTACTTTATTCCCATGCGGTTCTATCATCATATAGGGTCAATCAGTGAATTTGGTATGTAATTCAGGAATGCGTATAAGGATTAACTCCTATGCCTGTCCGACCTTTGCGGTATCATTATTTCAAATAAAAATAGCTACAAAGAACATTTAGTTAAAATCAACTAAAAAGATAAAGAAAACGATTATGAAAGCTAACAAAGAAGTTGTCGTTCTTATCGGTTCAGGATCGATCGGCGTTGCCATTGCCCGCCGCGTTGGTGTGGGCAAACATATATTACTGGCAGATCTTCGCAAGGAAAACGCCGATGCCCTTGCAAAAGTAATGAGCGAAGCAGGTTATGAAGTTAGTACAACGGTGGTTGATATATCATCTAAAGACTCAATCCGTGATCTTGTCAAAAAAGCAACTGCTTTGGGTGATGTTACAAGGCTTATTCACGCTGCTGGGGTGTCGCCATCACAAGCTGCACCTGCTACAATTCTCCATGTTGATTTGTATGGCACTGCACTGATACTGGAAGAATTCGGTAAGGTCATCGCCAAAGGCGGTTCAGGCGTGGTGATCGCATCCCAGTCGGGGCACCGTTTACCTGCTTTAACACCTGAACAGGATAAAGCTTTGGCAACCACACCGACAGAAGACTTGCTGTCGCTGCCGATGCTGCAAGCCGATAGGGTAACTGACCCGCTCAATGCCTATCAGATCGCCAAACGCGGCAATACGCTTCGTGTAATGGCTGAGGCAGTTAAATGGGGTAAATGCGGTGCAAGAATAAATGCCATTAGCCCGGGAATCATCATCACACCACTGGCCAAAGATGAACTCGACGGACCTCGCGGTGATGGTTACCGTAAAATGATCGAAACCAGTGCTGCAGGGCGGGCAGGGACACCGGATGAGATTGCCAACGTTGCAGCATTACTAATGGGTGCAGACGGCACATTTATCACCGGTAGCGATTTCCTGATGGACGGCGGTGTTACCGCTGCCTATTGGTACGGAGAACTCGCAGCAAAATAATCAGACCCCCATAAAGAAATAATTCATGAAGAATGTAATCATCATCGGTGCCAGTGGCAGCCTTGCGAAATATGTGATCGAAGCGCTGAAGGTGTCAGATGACATACAACTCACCCTTTTTCTGCGTAATAAAGGCAGGCTGTCAAAAACATTAGCAGAAGGATGCCACATTATTGAAGGGGATGCGACAAGTTATAGGGATGTGAAAGAGGCAGTGGATGGTCAGGATATCGTCTATGTGAACCTTGCGGGAAACTTAGAAGCTATGGCTGCGAATATTGTCAAAGCTATGAAGGATATGGGTGTAAAGCGCATCATTGCAATAAGTTCCATCGGCATCTATGAAACGCCGTTAAAGCCCGTTCTTGTTCCCTACAGGAAACTGGCTGATATTATCGAGGCATCAGGACTGGATTATACTATCCTGCGCCCTGACTGGTTTACCGATAGCAATGAAATAGAATACGCGATCACTAAAAAAGGTGAGCCTGAAACCGGCTCGGCATTGTCAAGAAAAAGCATTGCCGCCTTTGTCGCTACCATCATTAAAAATCCGAAACTGCACACGAACGCAAATCTGGGCATTAGCAAACCTGATTAATCAATAAAGGAGATAAAAAATGGAAATTCAAGAATTAGAACAAGCAGGCTTTAAGCCAGCCCCTGCAGAATACTTCAGCGGAAAAGCATTTGTAAAACCATTGGTAACGGCTGATACAGTCACCAACTGTAATGTGAGCGATGTTTACTTTGAGGCGGGGTGCCGTAACAACTGGCATACCCATCCATCCAACCAGATCCTGATCGTAAAGGAAGGTACTTGTTATTACCAGGAAGAAGGGAAGCCGGTGCAGCATATTCCGACAGGTGGGGTCATCAATGTTCTGCCAGGCATTAAACACTGGCACGGAGCATCACCGGATGCACCAATGGTGCATATTGCTATCAACATCAACACTGAAAAAGGTGTCGTTAACTGGCTAGAGCCGGTTACGGACGAGCAGGTTCGTTAAATTATTAAACTCAAACAAAATAACAACAGACCGTAAAGCAAAATGGAAACAAAAACCATCAAAGCCTTTGGCGCAGAAGCAGCTAAAGCACCACTACAGGAAATGACTATTCAGCGCCGTGCAGTTGCGGCGCACGATGTAGAGATTGAGATATTATTCTGCGGAATTTGCCACTCTGATCTGCATCAAGTCCATGATGATTTCGGCGGAGCTAATTTCCCGATGGTTCCGGGCCATGAAATGGTGGGCCGTGTCATTGCAGTAGGCAACCATGTTAAGAAATTTAAAGTGGGTGATCTGGCAGGCGTAGGCTGTATCGTAGATAGCTGCCGCGAGTGCGAATACTGCAAGGGAGATTTGGAAATGTTCTGTAAGGAGGAAACGACCATGTCGTTTAACTCTCCCGATAGAAGATCAGGTGGCTTCACTTATGGCGGTTACTCTGAAAGTATCGTAACCGATGAAAATTATGTATTGCATATTCCCGAAAGTTTAGACCTGGCTGCAGCGGCACCATTACTTTGCGCGGGTATAACCGTGTATTCTCCATTTAAACACTGGAACGTTGGACCCGGTAAAAAAGTGGGTGTATTGGGAATTGGTGGCCTCGGCCATGTCGGAATAAAGATCGCGAAGGCTTTAGGCGCTCATGTTGTGGTATTTACGACTTCGGAAAAGAAATTTGACGATGCTAAACGTTTAGGAGCAGATGAAGCCGTTTTGTCTACCGATGCAAACCAAATGGCAAAGTATCACAGCAGCCTTGATATGATCCTGGACACAGTTTCAGCAAAGCACGATATCAATGTCTACCTTAACCTGCTTAGGGTTGACGGCACTG
This sequence comes from Bacteroidota bacterium, assembly GCA_013286835.1. Classification (GTDB taxonomy): domain Bacteria; phylum Bacteroidota; class Bacteroidia; order Chitinophagales; family Chitinophagaceae; genus JABDEZ01. Next base: position 19,098 of record JABDEZ010000016.1, on the reverse strand, counting down.
TGGTATTGGTAGGCCTGCCCCCAGAACAATTGCAAATTGGTGCATTCAACGTCATCAAAGGTCGTCGTAGTTTTTCAGGTTCTAATATTGGTGGTATTGCTGAAACACAGGAAATGTTAGAATTCTGCGCGGAACACAATATTACTGCCGACATTGAGCTGACCAAAATGCAGGACATCAACGAAGCGTATGAGCGTTTAGAAAAAGGCGACGTACACTATCGCTTTGTGATCGATATGGCGTCGTTGAAATCTTAAATGATAAGCTCGGCTATGTAAGGTTTCAGTGGGATCAAACCGCTATTTTCTTCAAATCCTCCACAAACCGGTTCGAAAAAAGTCCAGGTCGATTAACTTTTGCCCCGCATTGCGGAGCTTTTTTTCATACGGGTTCGATTCCCGCATGTGCCACATATCGTTGAGGGTTGGAATACGGCAATTGGAGACTGCCGGCCGCTGAAGACATACTCAGAGACACGCCTATATGCTTACATTTGCTGGTAAATACTAAGCTGCTAATGAAAAAAATAGGATTTTTGTCATTCGGGCACTGGGCCGACCATCCATCGTATAAAACACGCACCGCGAGTGACACTCTGCTGCAGTCGATAGATCTGGCTGTTGCCGCGGAAGAGATCGGTTTGGACGGAGCTTATTTCCGGGTCCATCATTTTGCGCACCAACTGGCTTCGCCATTTCCTTTGCTTGCTGCTATCGGCGCTAAAACCAGCAAAATAGAGATAGGAACAGGTGTTATCGATATGCGCTATGAGAACCCAATGTATATGGTGGAAGATGCTGGCGCGGCCGACCTGATCTCGCGCGGCCGCTTGCAATTAGGCATCAGCCGGGGATCGCCCGAGCAGGTCATCGAAGGCTGGCGCTACTTCGGTTATCAACCTGGTGAAGGTAAGGACGATGCTGATATGGGGCGTCGAAAGGCGTTGGAATTTTTAGACAAACTAAAAGGCGAAGGATTTGCAATACCTAACCCCCGTCCTATGTTTCCGAATCCCCCGGGCTTGTTACGCCTGGAGCCGCATTCCGACGGGTTGCGGGAACGTATCTGGTGGGGCGCGGCCTCTAATGCCACCGCTGTCTGGGCAGCCGAGAACGGCATGAACCTGCAAAGTTCTACCCTGAAGTTTGACGAAAGCGGTAAACCTTTCCATATCCAGCAGGCAGAACAGATCAGGTTATATAAAGAGGCCTGGAAAAAAGCCGGGCACCAACGTGAACCAAGGGTGTCGGTAAGCCGTTCCATTTTTGCGCTCGTAACAGAGCAAGATAGATATTACTTTGGGCGGCAGGGAAAGGAGGCTGATACTTTTGGTTACATTGAGGCTGATCAAAGGGCTGTCTTCGGGAGAGGCTATGCAGCCGAACCGCGCCAGCTCATCAAAGAATTGGCCCAGGATGAAGCAATACAAGAAGCTGATACCTTACTTCTGACCATCCCGAACACTTTGGGCGTTGATTATAATATTCATGTGCTGTCTGCTATATTGGAGCATGTAGCCCCTGCACTGGGTTGGCGTTGAATGTTGCCAATTACGATTTACGTTGGATACCGCTTCCATGCGACACCATCCTTTAAACACGAAACCGACACATCTGGTCCTGGCCCCGCTTATGCGGGGCTTTTTGTTTTTAAGCAATTTAATCGTGGCAGCACCACAATCTGTAGCGGCCACTAAAAGTTCCTCATCCCACACATTATTTTCAAAGAAAATGTATATTTAACCTGCAGTATATTTTCGTGCAAAAAATACTATAGATATGAGGTTAACCAAACAACTGGTATTGGCTACAGGGGCCGGGTTATTATTTTTCGGTACTATGCTTACAGTTAGCTCCTGCAAAAAAAGCGGCACCACCCCTAAAGTCACCCCACCTGTTACTTACGACAGCCTGGCGCACCTTGTTGCTTACAAGAATAGCGTGCACCCAATTTTTGTTGGTTACCTGGTGGGCGATGGAAACGATCCGGTACCAAGTTACAACCCGGCAACTGCGCCTGATAGTGTAGACTATCTGGAATTTTTTGCGGGCAGGGATGCTAATGTTGCAGACTGGCGTGCCGCACAGGCAAAGGGAACTAAAATAGTTCCCTGTCATTTTATATCAGATGCTTATTTCGATGGCTCTGCAAAAGATCCCGCAACCCAGGCGCCAGGCTATGTTAATCCCTCAGGCTTCGATCAGTCTCATTCCACCGTAACCAGTACTTATTATCACTGGGCCAGAGATACGTATAACAATGAGATCGTATCGCAGAAGCTGGATGGTTTAGACCTTGACATTGAATCGGGTACATTTGGCGGCGACGTGCAGCGCACTGCTGCCAATGGCGATAGCCTGGTGGTGGCTATTGCCCGTTATTATGGTCCTAAGTGCACACAATGCAGTGTGATGAATTCTGCCGGACAAAAACCGGTGTTCTTTTACGATACAGATGGATCAAGCGGCCTTGAAAGCACTATGTATACACCCAATAAAGACAATTATAGTTATGTGCTGTTTCAGTCGTATACTACGGGCGCCCATTACTGGAGTGGTGCCGGTATCGCAAGTTTCGGCCCTCTGGTGACCACCTATGGCGCAGACAAACTGGTATTCCTGGTAAATGGCGACAGCTTTATATATCCTGACGGTACACAAGACCAGCCCCATGGCGATTCTATAGCTACAGCCAACCTGTATAGCTATGCTACATGGGTAAAGCAAAATAATGCAGCAGGCGTGGGTGCATATCGCATGAGCCGCGACTACAACCATACACCATCATTTGCAGTGAGCAAGCACGCTATACAACTAATGAACCCGGCACAGTAGATGAGATAGCAAGCGCTTGTGATTTCTTCAAATCTTCCACAAAAACGGTTCCAAAAAACAATATGCGGTAACTTTTAGCCCCGCAAATGCGGGGCTTTTTTTGCGTCGTACGGGTTCGATTGCCGCACATGTTAACATTGAAAGAGTTCGTAATTGGGAAGGCTTTTCTATAATAGTCCATCCCCGTCTTCGCTAAATATGGTGACTGGTTTAGACATTCTGTGATTAAATAAACTTCCTTTTATTTGTTGATATCCAGTATCGCATTTAGAAATTCGTTCTTTTTTCTTTGTGATACCACTATTTCTTTTTTGTCGCTCATAGTTATAATTCCCCCGCGTCCTTTCTGATACCTTCTTACAAAAGCTTTATTGATTAAATGGTGATGATGGACTCGGACAAACCCCATGGGTTTTAATTTTTCCTCAAAGCTTCCTAAGGTATGACATACCAAAACCTTAGTGTTATCAGTAAAATAAAAAAAAGTATAATTAGCTTCGGCTTCGCAACGAACAACATCTTGTATATTAACATATATAAGGCCATCACTTACTGGCAAAGCTATTTTGGGTGCCGTATTGGGATAGTTAATATTCCTGATTAAGGTATCAAAATTATCTACTACTGTTTGCTGGTCGATACGCTTTTTAACCTTGTCCACGGTTAAAATCAGATCATCAATACTTATTGGTTTCAAAATATAATCTAATGCACCATGCCTTAACGCCTTTAAAGCAAATTGGTCATAAGCTGTAACAAATACAACCTGAAATGAAGGATTTGGAATACGTGAGAATATCTTAAACCCGTCTTCATTTGGCATATTTATATCTAGGAAAACCAGCTTGGGCTCATGCTCATGAATAAGCGTTGTTGCTTCCTCAACAGAATTACCCTCCCCTATTACATTTACCGATGGGCAATATTTAGCTAATATTTTCTTCAGAGAATTTCTGCAATCTTGTTCGTCATCAATAACAATTGTGCTTATTTTATCCTTATCCATTTTGATTTGTTTTTAAAGGGATAAATATCTTCACTATCGTACCAGATTGACTTCTGTCAATTTCACTTTTATCTGTCACAGTCACTTTTATATCTATATTATATATTTTATTTATAACGTCTATTCGCTCCTGTGTTATAGCCATTCCAAGCGATTTTTTATATTCACTACCTAAGTTAGTATTTTTAGAGGCATTAATACCTATACCATCATCATTAACTTCACACACAAGCGTTTCTTTATCCAGTTTAAATGCAATTAGTAAGTTGCCGATTTTTCCTGTGTTTGTTAATCCATGATTAATGGCATTTTCTACATAAGGCTGAATAACCATAGCTGGAATAACTATGGAATTATAACTTTCATCAAATATTATTGTATAATCAAAGAGCTTGTTGGCTCTCATTTTTTCCAATTCTACATATAGCCTTATCGTTTCTATTTCTTCTGTTAGTGATATCCAGTGTTCCCTTGAATTATTTAATATCTTCCTTATCAGGGTTGCGAAAGTGGTTAAATATTTGTTGGCAGTTCTTTCATCATTATTACTATAATAATTGTGTATTGAATTGAGTACATTAAAAATAAAATGTGGATTTATCTGTGCCCTAAGTGCCTGCATTTCCAACGCAGCAATTTTTTGGGATATTATTGTTTTTTCAGCTTCCGCCATCTTTATTTTCCTCAGCCTTGCTCTGAATATATATATGGTAGAGACCACGGTAATGCAGAAAGCCCCTACCAAAAACCAAGGCTGTTCCCAATATGGATGTTTTATCGTGAAATGAATAACTGCAGGTTTCGATAACCAGTTTTTACTGGTACTTTTTTTTGCCCAGACAGTGAATGTGTAGCTGCCAGGCTTTAATTCCGTAAGATCAACGGAGTTATTGTTTGTATAGTTTGTATCGGTCTTTTGATGGTCTAATACATATTTATACTGTATGTTTTTCTCATTGGTAAATGCAAGGCCGGTAAAGCTGATCTGAAGGTCATTTTCATTATAGTTAAACAGTAATGAATCCTTTTGTTCATAAACATGCCCTTTTGCTTTTAAGCTTGTGATATATGTTCTGATAAAAGGATCGATACTGTTTTTTTTACCAATTGTAACAATTCCATCCGACGTTGCGATGCAGAGATCATTGTCTCTAACTACAAAATCATTAATGTCATTGATCGATATGTCTTTGGTGCAAGTCTGATGAACGACGGTATAAGTGTTTTTTACAGTGTCGAATATTATTTTATCAAGACCCGTATTAGTACAAAGCCAGATGTTGCAAGAATTATCTACAAATATTTTATTGCATATATTACTGCATAGGCCATTAGTATCGTTTATATGAACTATTCGGTCTTTATTAATAATAAATATGCCCTGCTGATGGGTAGTAATAACAAACGTGCTGGTTCCTATTTTTTCAATATCTATAATTCTGCTTTTCGATAATAGTGAATCTCTATTATATTTTTCTACTAGGCCATTTTTGTAAACATAAATACCATTTAAAGTACCCATCCATACCGTGCTATTATCAACGTTTATAGCTGTAGTTCTTATGTTCCATATCTCTGACGATCTATTTTGTTTCAGGTCAATTATATAGGCTCCTGCAGCAGAAGCCATATAACAGGTATCATGTTTTACGCAAGCTGATTTTATAGCATGGATATATGTCACTTTTTTTATCCGATTGTTACCTTTATCAAAGGTATATAATCCCTTCTCACTACTTATTACGTAATTATGCTTATCAAGAGCCGTTATTTTTTTTATTTTGTTGAAAGAATTGCTCATAGGTAAGGACCAGCTGCTGACATGATTTTTGTCAATAGCCTTAAATATACCATCATCATAGCCTGCAAATAAAACATTGTCAGAGGTAAGAAATAAAGATTGTACATCTCCTTTTAGCCCATCCCGATCTGTGCCTGATATTTTCGGAAATGAGCTAGGAAGCATATAAACTCCTTTGGTTAAAGTACTAAACCAATAATTGCCCTCTACATCTTTTTGGATAGACCCAACTTGCATGCCCTTTAAAATAAAGGGGGCCCCATCCGGATACACTTTTACCCCGTCATCAGTTGCAAGTAATATTAATGAGTCATTGAAAGAAACAAGTGAATTTACCCGGTGCTCAATAGACGTGGCATTTACAAGATGCAAATAGCCACCGTCATTTGAACGGCAATATTTATATATTATATTATTATCATGGTTTCCAAATGCAGTACAATACAGAGTATCCTTATAAACAAGTATTTCACCTATTTTCTCATGACAATTGGTCGTGTATATTTTATCATTATTTATGGTCATTATCTTATAATGGCTCACAAAGAATGTCTGCCTACCGAGTTTAAATAAACTATGTACTTCATTCACATCAAAAAAATAGGAAGCTTTAACAGCTAACTCGTTACTTATCTCGTGAATAAAGTTATAAGCCAAAAAAAGGCTATTGGTAGATACCAAAACACTATAGCCTTCACTCCTGCTTTTGCGCTCTATCAACCGGCAAAGCATATCATTCTGGGCATTGTGCACCTTGCCATTCAGTATATAGCATATTTTACCGTTGTAGCAAGATAGCCATAAACGCTTTTGTTCATCTTCTTTAATATTAAACACGGTGTTATCAGTAAGCCCATCCCTCGAGGTGTACTTTTTAAATTCATGGCCATCAAATTGGCAAATTCCCTGGTCTGTGCAAAACCACAAAAATCCCTGACTGTCTTCCATTACCTGGTAAACAACATTGCTTATCATACCATTGCCAGCGGTAAAATGGCGTAGCAATAACTCCTGTGAAATTGCCCCCAAAGGGAAACATAAGCACAAAATGCCTAAACACCAGCTTTTACGAAGAAGTCTCTTTAATCCTCCTGACATCATAGCATTAAAATAAACAAACAGGAGGAAAGAATACATTTTATTATTAATAACCGCAGCAAAATAGCTGTTTTGAAACACTTGTTAATGCTCAGTTATGGGCTATATAACTCACTAAATGCCACATAGCACTCGGCTGATAATTACAACTTCTGCATACAGTTTTTACACCTCAATTTTAGACAATACAACAGTTAAAAATTATGAAACAAAAAAAGTCAAAAATGCAATATCTCTTGACAGGAGTGGGAGACTTTTTAAAACTTACGTTAGAATTACTTTTAAAAAGAAACAAAAAGAAACTACAATTTACTTTTATTATCATGTTATGTGTGCAAACGATGGCCTTGCATGCACAGGTATCTCCATGCATATCTGGTCTGCTTAATACCTGCAATTCCATAGGGGTAATAGGGGATCCGTACATTGAAAATTCATGTATTGCCGGTATCCAGCGGCAAATAGCACGTAGTGTTAATGCGGAAGGTATTATCAAATGGAATACTCCTTTTATCTGTTGGGACATGACGAATCCGACTCCGGCAGCGACTGATCAGGTAAACTGTTACCCACCATATGCCGCTTGTGTATCGCGTTATTGCCCTGCTAAATATTGTGATATGATAAAGACATTTGTCAATATCAAGGCTTCGTTGATCGTGCGGGCTGCAAGTTTGTCTGATGGGCTTGATTTTTATAATGCTGCAAAACAGTTCATCATCGATATCAATGCTGTTTACGATTGTGCCGGCATCAGAAGGCCTGTAGTGCAAGGTTGTATTTTTGAAGCTTATCCCGACCATGGAACTTTTCCTATACCAGCCGATGTTATTTGCGCATTTAAGAATCAGCTTTTGCAGTCAGGTAATACCTATTACTTCGATCAAAACGGGAATTGCAGAACAGATCTCAATTTCAATATAACTAATATTGTTCTTGGTCCTGCTTTTGGCACTTTGAAAAATTGCCCTGACATAACCAGGATAGAGGCGAAAATGTGGTTCTACTATCTTGCGAAGACCTATATAGATATGGGATATAAGTCGATACATATGGGACAAATGCAAGACTGGGCAACTCTTGATATTCATGAGACCAATACATACGCTATTATCGACATGATCAGGCAATACGCCGCCTCAAAAAATACTTTTGTATTGCTAACGGAAGAAAATTATAAATCAAAAAAGAGAATAGGAACTCAAACTTACTTATTTGATTACGATACCAGGGCATTGAGGCCAAGAGAAGTTACGAACCCTCCTGTATGCGGAGATTTTATCAAAAATTCTAATGGCCACGGCATCAATACCCCACTCAACAATTACCTGGTCTCTACGCCTTGTAGTGCAGAACAATATCCTGCAGTAGTCGATCCTGCAGTAGTCAATCAGGGTGTTTATACACCTTTGCCGCCAGGGTCTACTGGCTCGTTGTATCCTCCGGGGTCAGGTGGCTTTAGCCCGCTGTATGGTTGCTATATGCCATTTCAGCCCTATAATACTTATTTCGACTTTGGCTTAGGTGTTCATCTTGCCCATTTCCCTCTTGGGACTGCTTCACCATCCACTTACTGTTCTGGTGATGATGGAACTTGGGGATGGGACGATACAAGATGGTTTGCCACAGAGATGAGCCCCTCGTGCAGGGAATTTTGGATGAAGGACGCTATAAGTCGTTTACGGACATTTCATAATGGATTTGGTTTCATGACAGCCCCAGGCTTATTAGATATAAAATATACACTAGATCCTGCTCCTCCTCCTTATCCCGAAGATGGGTCGTATATGATGACTGATGAACCTAATGTAGAAAGTACAGTAAAAACTCAATGGACGCCTAATAATAATGCAGTGCCTACAATCTGGGGGGTATGCAGCAGCAATCTATTTCACATTGGATCATTCCAATATACCTTTATGGTTACTAATCCTGATTATTCTACGGTATATACCTGGCATATTCAAAATCCAAATGGGTCTTGGCAACCTTTTACTTATGGCACTTCAAGGGTTTTTAATCCAACCAGCAGTGGTACATATCGTGTTTATCTAAGACAAGATAATTTAGGTAACTACCCAAGCAGCGTATTGCCATATTATGGAATAAAAACAGATGCATATTCAGTGCGTTTATTTGCGCACTGTTATCAGGGTATGCTATTTAAAACAACTGACGATTCTACCTACACCAATGATACTGTAGGCTATGTAAGTTATGATACCTTGTCTGACCTGACAGATTATAATGATTATATAGCCAATAATATGCAATATCAATTATATAATGATACTGCTAGTAATGATACGGACAGCCTTACCAACAAGCAAGTTCCTATACTTAATGTAAATAATCCCGGCACTAAAAACGATAATAACATTAAAGTATATCCAAATCCAACTCATGATAAATTATTCATAGAAGATGACGGCAACGGAACGCCATCTATTGTTACTATTTTTGACGTGATGGGCAGAAAACAATTTCAGAAATATAATATAAAATTGAACGCACAAAGATTATCCATCGATGTTTCGAAATGGGTGAACGGGATTTACATTATTCGAGTCTCCAACGATAACGTCCCTGATAGATACTTTAAGTTTACAAAATATTGACCTCAGAAACCGTTTCGATAAAATAGCATGGAATGCCATTGCTTGTTAGCCAGCCCCGCCCGTTCTTTCAGATGTTCCTTCGGGCATCCGGAAGCGCTAATAAAACCCCATCTCCGACGGCATTCAAGGAACTAAAGCTCAATTGTCTGAGCTGAGCGGTTCACCGATTGGAATTTCTTAAACTGTTAATTTCTTCAAACCCTCCACAAACTGGTTCGAATAAAATGCCGTCGGATAACTTTAAAAGCCCTCGCTAACGCGAGGGCTTTTGTTTAAACGAAGCAAAAACTTCTATTAGTAGATTTTGCTAATTTATCTCACTACCGTATCTCTTTCAGCGTCTCCAGCAAAAAACTCCAGAATTTTTGCACTGAACTTATTTGTACTTTTTCATCAGGTGAGTGTGCACCAAATATATTGGGTCCGAATGATATCATTTGCATAGCAGGGTAGTTCCTGCCCAGTATGCCGCACTCAAGTCCGGCATGCACTGCGTTTACATTTGGTTGCGTGCCAAACAACTGTTGGTATATTGTACTCATCAACTGCACAATGGGGGCGTCAGGTTTGGGTTCCCAGCCGGGGTAGTTATTACTATAGCTTACCTCTGCGCCCATCAGCTGGAAGGCGGCGGTTATTGCATTGGCCAGGTCATCTTTTTCTGTGTCTACCGAGCCACGGGTAAGGCATTGCAAGCTGTAGCTGCCATCCTTCACCAATATGCGCGATAGGTTGTTGGATGTTTGTACCAACCCTTTTATATCGGGGCTCATACGGTATATACCAAACGGGCAGGCATACACTGCACGCAATAAATTTATCTGGAAGCTGCTATCCATTACCTGCGGCGGCATTTGTGCTGGCACAGCTATCACTTGCAGGTGCGGGTCTGTTATCCTGTATTCAGCCTTAAGTATTGCAGCAAACTGTGTTACTATTTCCTGCAATTTTGCTGCATTATCGGTCACAACAACAGCAGTAGATTCACGTGGTATGGCGTTACGCAGGCTGCCCCCGTCTATACTTGCTATTTCTGCCCCTGCGTCTTTAGTCATCGCTAGCATTACACGGTTCATCAGCTTGTTGGCATTGCCCCGGCCCAGGTGTATATCCCCTCCCGAATGTCCGCCGGTAAGGCTGTTAATGGTTATGCTAAAAGCTTCGTGGCCGGTTGGTGTTACCGGGTTATAAGTTCCTTTGCCGGTCACATCTACACCACCCGCACAGCCAATGGTTAGTTCTGTATCTTCTTCTGTATCCAGGTTCAGCAAAATACTGCCGCTCAATATGCCACCCTTTAGGGCCAGTGCGCCGGTAAGGCCGGTTTCTTCATCTATAGTGAACAAAGCCTCCAGGGGCGGGTGGGGTATGTCTGCAGACGACAGCAGCGTCATAATGGTGGCTACGCCAATGCCATTATCTGCACCTAGCGTAGTGCCTTTTGCTTTCACCCAGTCACCATCCACATACATTTCAATGCCCTGTTTATCAAAATCGAAAACAGTGCTGGCGTTTTTTTGATGCACCATGTCCAGGTGGCTTTGCAGCACTACTGTCGGGCGGCCTTCCATACCTGGTGTTGCCGCTTTTTTTATAATAACGTTGCCGGCTTCATCAACACTAACCGGCAGTTTCAGGCTTTCGCCAAATGCTTTTATAAAGGCAATTACCCTTTCTTCCTTTTTTGATGGTCGTGGTACTGCATTCAGGTCGGCAAAATGAGACCACAGGGCCGCTGGCGATAACTCTCTTATTTCTTCGTTCATTGTTTTTATTGGTTGGCACTGTAAATATAAGAGACTACCGATGTTAAATTTAATGTTCAAGGGCTCATTTCCATATTTATCCCCTTACAAAAGATCCGGAGGGGCCGAATATACTTCCCAAAAAGTTAAGCATACAGTAATTACCTTTACGCCACAAGCCGAGGTCACGATTGTCCGGCCAGAAGAATACTAATTCCAAAAAATAAAAACAATGAAAGCGACATTAAAAACAAACAAAGGTGATATTGTGATTCAACTGCTGGACAAGCAGACCCCCAATACCGTTGCCAATTTTGTAAAGCTGGCAAAAGAGGGTTTTTATGACGGGGTAAAGTTTCACCGTGTTATAAAGGACTTTATGATACAGGGCGGAGACCCGCTGACCAAGGACGATACAAAAATGTCTCATTGGGGTACAGGTGGCCCTGGCTATAAATTTGATGATGAGATAACTGCAGAAAACAACAATGGTGTTGGAACTATTTCCATGGCCAACGCCGGTAGGAACACCAACGGAAGCCAGTTCTTCATCAACCTGCGCGATAATGATTTCCTGAATGCAAAACATACTGCATTTGGCCATGTTACCTCGGGTATGGATATAGCCAAACTTATTGAAGGCACACCTACAGGGCCCGGCGATCGCCCTCTGGAACATGTTGTCATTAACAACATTGTTATTGATGAAGAGGCTTAATTCAGCCCAATATTCATTTTCATAACAGCTCCTGATTTTAAGATTCTAATTTTTTCAAATCTTCCACAAACCGGTTCGGAAAAATCCGGATGGGTTAACTAAAAGTAAAACCCGCTATAATGGCGGGTTTTACTTTTTATCTTTTTGCCAGTAATTATAAAGCATCATTTTTACTTCAGGGGATTCTGCACTCAATGGGTTAACTGCTTTTTGTACTGGTTAGGGCTGAAACCTGTCTCCTTTTTGAAAAGTCTTGAAAAATAGGGCAGATTTTCAAAACCAAGATCATATGCTATTTCCGAAATGTTCTGGTCATCACCCTTTAGCCGGTTCTTGGCCTCGTTAACCAGGTATATATGTATCAGCTCCATAGCTGTTTTACCTGTCTCCTGCTTCAGCATGTCGCTCAGGTAGCGGGCCGATAAGTGAAGCTCTGACGCAAGTGTGCCTACTGTCGGGAGTCCCTGGGCTAACAGCAACCCTTTTTTGAAATACGCTGCCAGTGCATCATTAAACTTAGATACTGTTTTGCCAGAAAGCTCTGCCCGGTTGATGAACTGACGTTTATAAAACCGTTGTGAGTACTTCAGTATGGAGTCAATATGTGTAAGGATAATTTCACGGCTATACTCGTCGGGGTTATCATGGTACTCTACCTCTATTTTAGAAAACAGGTCCCACATGATCTGTTCCTCTCGTGGCGAAAGGTGCAAAGCTTCATTCGCTTCGTAATCAAAAAAGGCGTATTTATTGATGCCGCTGTGCAGGAAGTGACCGTTCAAAAAATCCTCATGAATGAATATGATAAATGCTTCTTCATCATACTCTACACCTTTAAACTCAATGATCTGTCGGGGCTTAATGAACATCATGCTGCCGTTATCATGGTCATACCTGGTGCGCCCATACATGATAGAGCCCGATTTAAGTTTTTTAAAACCGATCATATAAAAATCAGACGTGAACTCCCTGTCGCCAAGCATACAGGTTCGCACGCACCTGTACAGGCTAAAGAGCGGGTTCTCGGGTATGGGGAGGCCGTTAAAACGGTGCATATCCACCAGGTTTTTGAAATGCTGCATGTATCTGAAAATTAAACAAATCTACGCCGGGTTGCGGCGTAGATGGTTATTCCAATATCATTAAGTTCTATTTGCCATGTGCTGCGGCAGATGCTTCTTTCCAGTTATCCCAGTCGGCATACCGGCCTTCATACGTTTGCTTGATCATTGGATAAGCGTATTTCCCAAGAAATAAGTGCAATGGAGGTTTTTTACTGTCAATCAGTTTCAGTACAACATCTGTTGTTGCCTTTGGAACGCCGAAGAAATCATCGGTTATTCTTGCCTGCATAGCTGTACGTACGCCATCGTACTCGGGCATTGTTGCTGTATGTGCAGAAGACGCGGCGCCCCAGTCGGTAGCAAAACCATTGGGCTCTATCAGCGTTACCTGTATACCAAAATCTTTTACTTCTGCAGCCAATGTCTGGCTCAAACCTTCTACGGCAAATTTAGAGGCATTATATAACCCCAACACAGGTGTGGCAACCAGCCCCAGTATGCTGGATAGCTGGACGATGTGCCCATGTCCCTGCTCGCGCATAACAGGCAGTATAGCCTGTGTCAGCCACAACAAACCAAAAAAGTTGGTCTCCATTTGTTCCCGTGCTTCTTGCTCGGTGGTTTCCTCAATTGCGCCAAATAAGCCGTAACCAGCATTATTGATCAGCACATCAATGCTGCCAAAGTGCTGCTTTGCCTTAGCCACGGCGGCAAAGCCTGCAGCCCGGTCGTTAACATCCAGTTGTAGCGGTAGAATGTTGTCACCATATTGGCTTACCAGGTCGTCTAGCGCGCGCAGGTCGCGTGCTGTTGCTATTACTTTATCGCCTCTTTGCAAAAGGGCCTCAGCCCATAATTTACCGAAACCACGTGAGGCGCCGGTAATAAAGATTGTCTTTGCCATTGTTACCATTTTTAATTGTTGAGGCAAAAGTAGAATGGCTGATGCGTACCGATTTATACAGAAGTAGTGAACACTGATACATTTTTACCTAAATGCCAGATTTGCTTTTAGTCGACTCAATAAAGAGTTTTGTTACGTGCATTTTTTTTATTTAATAAGATTAGTTTCGTTAGCATGATTTTTAAGTATATCCTTTTATGAAAGCTGTAAAATTTAATAATTACGGAGGAATTGATGTTTTAAACGTAGTAGACGTACCACAACCTGTACCGGGTAAGAAGCAGGTGCTCGTTAAGGTGAAGGCAGCGGGTATAAATCCTGGCGAGTCAACTATACGTGAGGGCAAAATGGCCGACCAATGGCCTTCGACATTCCCTAGTGGAGAAGGCAGCGATTTTGCCGGCGTTATTACACAAGTAGGCACTGATGTAACTAATTTCAAAGAAGGTGATGAAGTAATAGGTTTTTCAAATGAACGTGCAAGCCATGCCGAGTTTGTTTTGGCAGAACCTTCAAATCTTATCAAACGTTCTGAGAAGATATCGTGGGCAGAAGCCGGCAGCCTCTTTGTGGTGGGTACTACTGCATACGCAGCCGTAAAAGCAATAGCGTTGCAAGCGGGCGATACTGTGGTAGTATCGGCAGCAGCGGGTGGGGTAGGCTCTGTAATAGTGCAGCTGGCAAAAAACGCTGGTGCTAAGGTGATAGGGGTGGCAAGCAAAGAAAATCATGAATGGTTAAGTACGCATGGCATTATCCCGGTTGCTTATGGCAACGAAATGGAGGAGGATATAAAAAAAGCTGCAGGTGGCAAAATCGATGCATTCATAGACGCTTTTGGTAAAGGATATGTGGCCCTTGCTATAAAGCTTGGTGTAGCGCCTGAAAAAATAGACACGATTATAGATTTTGAAGCAGCCCAAAAGTACGGCGTAAAGACAGATGGCAACAGCAAAGCAGCAACTGCCGAAGTGCTTGCAGAACTGGCTCAATTGATGGAGAATGGGCAACTGGAGATCCCTATTGCCAAAATTTATCCATTAACCGAAGTGCGTGAAGCTTATAGAGAAATAGAAAAGCGCCATACTCATGGCAAGATCGTTCTTGTACCATGATGGGTTATATATGTATATTCAATTGCATATCCAATAGATCTATGAAATAGTCGACATTAATAACTACAAAGAATAGTAGTGTTGCAGTTAACAAATGATACTTCTTCATTTACTGTCCCTCCTCACAACAATCAACTCCACCTTCTCACTATTAGCAATCAAGCAAGGATTGATGCCCTCTATACCTTCAGGAATAGGTTGGTGCAGGCTTTGGTAGTATTCGGTCCAGGCAGGGTAGGTGGTATTTGTCTTTGGCGATTTAAAGGTCATGGGCTGTGTAGTAAAAATAGGGGTGCCATTTTGTTTATAGCTGTCCCAAACCAATTCTGAGCAGTATAAAGCAGAATCGCCGGGAAGGAAGGTATCATCATAAGGGGTGCCAATATAGTCTTGTGCCTTTTTCACAGCAGGTTTTATAGCATTTGCGTACTGTGGTTTCAGCCGGCCAATGTAGATGAGTGACGATGTATCTCGCTTAAGGAATGTTGCTATCGTTGACTGTTTTACGGCTTTGCCTATAGCTTCTATTACATACACGTCCTTGCCCTCTTTATGTACAATGCCACAATGATTGAAGGCCAGCCCGGGCTTGCAGGGGGTAGTTTCAATAATAGCATCGCAGAGGTTACCACAGGGTATCTTCTCAAAAATGATATCACCTTCTTTGAAAGCAGTTTGGGCTAGGGTAGTGGGTACATACAGCAGGGAGCATATAAATACTATTGCACATAGTAAAATGTTTGCCGATCTGCTTTTTATCTTTTGCATTTCAATTGGGGTTATGATGGTCATTAATAAAAAGCGTTTTCAAAATGCAATATCTCTTTGGCTACGCCATTTACCAGCAGTATGCTAACCACGTCGAAACGGGCTGTGTCGCATGGGTTTTTAAACAGGTAAGCTTCTGCAGCCTGTTTTAAAAACTGCTTCTTTTTAGGTGTCACAAATTCTTCGGGATAACCAAACCTGTAGCTGCTGCGTGTTTTTACTTCAACAAACACAATGGTATCATTGTGGCGTGTAACAAGATCTATTTCCCACTTGCCATGCCTCCAATTGGTGTCTAAAGTTAAATATCCCTTATTTAGTAAAAAGATTCCGGCAATTTGTTCGCCTTTTATGCCAGTTTCATTATGTTTGGACATCGAACGTAAAAATATGAAAGATTTAGTATTAAACTTTGCCAGCCAGCTACATGAATCGCTGATCATAGGGGAATCGCACCACTTCATTGCAGATACTACAAAAGACATAAGAAATATAGTACTTACCGGCCTCGGTGGCAGCGGTATAGGTGGCAGCATAGTGCAGAACTATGTATTTGACAAATGCCCCATACCTTTTAATGTTAATAAAGATTACTACCTGCCTTCTTACATCAACCAGCATTCACTGGTTATCATATCATCTTACTCAGGCAATACCGAAGAGACTACTGCAGCAATGCAGCAGGCTATAAAAGCTAAAGCAAACATTGTTTGCATATCATCGGGCGGAAAAGTTACTGAAATTGCAAAAAAGAAAAATTTCGATTGCATATTGCTGCCTGCAGGCATGCCACCGCGCTCATGCATCGGTTACTCTATGATACAGGTATTGTTTATACTGCGTCACTATGGTTTTATAAAGGGCGACTTTGTAAAGGAAATAAAGACAGTAATAAAAACACTGAATACAGAAGAAAAGAACATCCAGAAAACAGCTAAGAACATAGCCCAGAAATTGCTTGGCAAGCTACCTTTTATATACGCAGCAAGCCCGTACGAAGGGCTGACGATGCGTGTGCGCCAACAGCTAAACGAGAACAGCAAGATAATTGCTGTAAATAATGTGTTCCCTGAAATGAACCATAATGAATTGGTGGGCTGGCGCGAAAAGGATGATAATAAGGTGGTTCTATTCCTGAGGAATGAAGATGACAATGCACGTGTACAAACGCGTATGGACATTTCTAAAAAACTGATCAAGAAAACCACTCCTAATATCATTGAACTGTACTCAATAGGCAAAGGCTACTGGGAAAAGATATTTTACTTTATACACGTCACCGACTGGGTATCTGTAATACTTGCAGACCTTAGGGAAGTTGATGCAATGGAAATTAAATCGATAGACCTGCTGAAGAACGAACTGGCGAAGGTGTAAAACATTGACACGAAAGCTTTTAATTGTATTGAGGGGTTGCATAGGCAACCCCTTTTTTATTGAATGCGCAAATATAAAACCATAGAATATTAGAAGGCCCGGTTCTTTTATCAGGCTGATTTCTCTCTTCGCCGAAGAAGCTATGTTCTATATGACGGTTGAATGAGTAATACCATTTAGACAACTAATTTGATCAGGCTATGATGGCCTGCCCTGTAGGGGCTACAGCTTTGTAGGAAACATAAATATCATCATAATGCGCTTCGTAGATGCGCCCCGTACCCGCAAAGTAATTTACATTACAAAAATATACCAAAACAGTTGTCGAATTGGTATAATGCAAAATTATTATCGTGCTATAAAAATAGGAATACCCACCAGGTGCCGCACAGAATTGATA
>JABDEZ010000016.1:198-1640 GCA_013286835.1 Bacteroidota bacterium | reverse complement strand
TTCGGTTGCGGAAACCCAATATGCCTTTTGCCTGGAATCCTTTGTCTGTAAAGTACTTCTCATATTCGGCCAGGTGCTCCTGGTCGTTACGCGTTTCCAGGTCTTGGGCTTCATCACCAATCAGCTTGGCCGAGGCGCTTTCTACAATGTGTATCAACACTAGTGTGCTGTCTTTGGGTGCCAGCAACTGTGTGTATTGTATTACACGCTGGTCTTTATCGCTGAAGTCGAGGGCAAGGGCAATTTTGCGGAATGGTGCAACATTGCCTGCACCCAATGCTTGTGCAGCATCGTTCTTATGGATGTTGATATGCGCTTCTTTCCTTTTAAGGATAAAGGGATAAAAAAAGGTAATAGCCAGTATTATCAGTACCAATAGTGCGCCAGACATAATAAGATATTGAATAATGAGGCTATTGGTACCACGCAGCCAGTCTGCCACAGTTTCAAAAAACAGCTTCATGTTCAGCGCTACTATTATAGCTGTTACTACCCATGCCACTATCTTTGTTTTAAGGGTTAATGCAAATTTACCCATCTGCTGTTTATCGCTCACAAAATGAACCAATGGGATAACCGCAAATGATAATTGCATACTCAGTAGCACCTGGCTGAAGATCAGCATCTGGTTGAGCATTTTATCACCTGCAACCAGTATAACGATAACTGTAGGTATGATGGCCAGCAAACGCGTAAGCAACCTGCGGACCAATGGATTGATACGCAGACGGAGGTAGCCTTCCATAACAATTTGCCCGGCTAGTGTACCGGTTATGGTACTGCTTTGTCCGGCGGCAATAAGCGCTATAGCAAATAGATATGAAGCCCATTTACTGCCCATGAGTGGGGCAAGCAGTTGGTGGGCATCTTGAAGCGATGCTACATCATGATGGCCATGCACATAAAAAGCAGCTCCCCCAACAACTAATATAGCTGCATTGACAAGGAATGCTACGTTAAGCGCGATAGCGCTATCTATATTGTTTAGTTTTAGCGCACGTTTTATTGATTTGGTATCACGGTTGATCTTTCGGGTTTGTACCAGCGATGAATGCAGGTACAGGTTGTGCGGCATAATTGTAGCACCTATAATGCCAATGGCTATGTATAGTGCGGCACTATTGGGTATGCTGGGTACAAAGCCTTTGGCAACATCGCCCCAAACTGGTTTTGCAAAAACCAGTTCAACCAGGAAGCAGCCGCCTATAATGGTAATGAGCGCAATAATAAAAGCCTCCAGCTTGCGCATGCCGAGTTTTTGCAGGTACAGCAACAGAAACGTATCGAGTGTAGTGATGAGCACACCCCATAACATTGGAATGCCAAACAACAGGTTGAGGCCAATGGCCATGCCGAGTACTTCGGCAAGATCGCAGGCGGCAATAGCTATTTCTGCAAAAATATAAAGTATGAAGTTTACTGCCTGTGGGTACACTGCACGG
>JABDEZ010000016.1:0-105 GCA_013286835.1 Bacteroidota bacterium | reverse complement strand
TTCCATTTGTTGCCTGCCAGGGAAGGATCTATGGATCGATGTACTTCCTGAAGTGAATTATCGTGGTTAGTTTGGCTCATTTAGAAACTAATGCAACTGCAACAA
>JABDEZ010000015.1 GCA_013286835.1 Bacteroidota bacterium | reverse complement strand
TGTACAACCTGGCTACCGGGGAAGTTGAAAAGACTTTATTTGATAACGCAACACAATCTATAGCCGGGAAAGAATTATCTGTTGATAGTTATGAATTCAGCGCTGACGAGCAAAAAAATGTTATTATATACTGAAGGTGAACACATATATCGCCGTTCAGTGCTATACCGTGTATATGTATATGATATAAAAAGTGGTTCACTCAACCTTCTTGACTATGATAAAGTACTCCATGCCACTTTTTCGCCTGATGGCAGCAAGGTAGCTTTTGTAAAGAATAATAACCTGTATTACAAAGATCTGGCTGGCGGTGAAACCACACCTGTAACCAAAGACGGTGAGAAAAATAAGATCATCAATGGTAATTGCGACTGGGTATATGAAGAAGAGTTTGAGTTTACAAGGGCCTTCAACTGGGCACCTGACGGGAAGAATATAGCATTTTACAGGTTTGATGAGAGCTTGGTACCGGAATATACCATCCCTATGTACCATTCTCTGTATCCTGATATGGACACCTATAAGTATCCGAAGGCAGGCGAGCGCAACTCATTGGTAGAGATCAAAATTTATAATTTGGTTGAGGTCAAGACAGTAAATGTAAATGTAGGCAAGGAGACCGATCAGTACATACCTCGTATAAGGTGGATAAATGCAGAAAGCTTGTGCGTATATCGTATGAACAGGCTGCAAAATAAGCTTGAATTGCTGGCTGCTGCTGTAGCTGACGGAAAGACAACGCAGATATACAAAGAAGAAAGCGATACTTATGTAGAGATAAATGACAACATCCAATTCTTACCGGGTGGTCATTCCTTTATATTAAACAGCGAGCGCAGTGGTTACAACCACCTGTATCGCTGGAACTGGGAAAAGCAAAAACTTACCGCTATAACCTCTGGCGACTATGATGTGGACCAACTGGTGGGGGTGGATACAGAACATCACTTGGTTTACTATACTACCGCGGCGCCTACGCCATTGCAACGTAAGCTATACGCTGTAGATTGGAACGGTAAAAACGCCAGTTGCCTCACCCCCGAAAAAGGATACCATAGCATCACTCCGTGTGTGGGCTACAATTATTTCCTGGATAAGTACTCTAAAATAAATACACCTGCAGTGTACTACCTGCGCGACAGCAAGGGTAAAATAGTACGCACGCTTGAAGATAACCATGAACTGAACGGAAAAAGGGCAGAATATGCAATGGGCAATGTGCGCCTGATAAAAGTAAAAGGCGAAACAGAAAAGCTGAATGCATGGATCATGACACCGCCAGACTTTGACAGTACAAAAAAATACCCGGTACTTATGTACCAGTATAGCGGACCTGGAAGCCAGGAGGTTACAGATGGTTTTCCTGCAAGGGCTAACGATTATTTCTGGTACCAGATGCTGGCAGAGAAAGGTTATATTATTGTGTGTGCAGATGGTACAGGTACCGGTTTCAGAGGCGAAGCATTTAAAAAGAAAACCTACCTGCAGCTGGGTAAGTACGAAAGTGATGACCAGATAGCTGTAGCTAAGTATCTGGGTACACTTCCGTTTGTAGATAAAGACCGGATAGGTATATGGGGATGGAGTTTTGGGGCATTTACAAGCGCTACCTGCCTGTTTAAAGGCAATGATGTATTTAAGATGGCCATAGCTGTTGCACCTGTTACCAACTGGCGCTACTACGATAATATATATACAGAACGCTACATGCGCCGGCCGCAGGAAAATGAGAAAGGGTACGATGATAACGCACCTGAAAAGATGGCTGGTAACCTGAAAGGTAAGTTCCTGCTGATACACGGAACTGCTGATGATAATGTGCACTTCCAGAATTCTGTGATGCTGGTAGATGCACTGATAAAGGCCAACAAGGAATTTGACAGTGAATATTACCCCAATAAGAACCACGGTATTTATGGTGGTAATACCCGGTATCACCTATACCGCCGCATGACGAAGTTTATATTAGAAAACCTGTAACTGACGGATGACGCACTTTGAAGTAGCTATATACAAGTGGCCCCCCGTTAAGTACACAATAAGGCGTGCAAAAAAGATCATTTTGCCCGGTCTTAAAGGTGCGTCTTTATATGAGGTAGTACGCTACTTTTTTATAGAGATAGGCAACTTGAAGCTGAGCGAAAAGGCAGCGGCAGTTACCTATAACTTCCTGATGGCGATGCCCCCTACGTTCCTCATATTGTTTTCCCTTGTACCTTACCTGCATTTAAATGATGTACAAAAAACAATATTGACCACGCTGCAGTTTATTACCCCCAATAATAGCGCTTATCATAGTGTGAGCACCATAGTTATTGACTTTATGAATACTCAACGGCGGGGCTTCCTGTCGTTTGGTATTGTACTGGTGTTGTTTTTCTCCTCAAATGGGGTCATGGGGCTGATGAGGAGTTTTGACCGGAATGAATTATTGTATAAAAAGAGAAGTGGTTTACAACGCCGCTGGACCGCAATAAAACTTACTTTCGTGCTCCTGTGCCAGGCCATGGTTTCGCTTGCTGTACTGATATTGCAGGTAAGCAAACTGAATTCCTGGATATTGCACACATTCCATAATCTTATAGCCGTTAAAGTAGTTAGTGTCCTTATTCTTATCCTCATTGTTTTTGTAGCTATATCTATCATTTACACCTATGGTCCTTCGCTTACTCAAAAGGTAAAATTTATATCTGCAGGATCTATATTTGCTACATTGTTCACTATACTTATCACATCTATATTTTTCTTCCTGGTGAATAATTTCATCAATTATAATAAGTTTTATGGTTCAGTAGGCACGGTAACTGCATTTATGGTTTGGGTATGGCTGAATGTGCTTGTAATTTTGTTGGGGTATGAGCTTAATGTAAGCCTCATACTGGGTAAACTTTCTCATGTTGAAGACGAAACTGATACGGACCTATAGCTTACTGCTTGCAGCTATACTGCTCATTACTGCTTGTAATGATAAAGAAAGTGTACCCTCACGGGTAAATTTTACAGAGCATGTGGCGCCTATACTGTATGCCAACTGCGCCATTTGCCATAGGCCGGGAGGTAACGCACATTTTTCGCTGGTTACTTATGCTGAGGCTAAAAATTATGCTGGTGCCATAGCCTATGTTACCCGCGAGCACCTGATGCCACCATGGCCCGCAGACCCTCATTATACCCAGTTTGTAGGGCAACGCCTGCTAAGTGAGCGTGATATAAAAGTATTGCAAAAGTGGGTAGAGCAGGGTAGTGAAGAAGGGCCGGCCAACCAATTACCTGCATTGCCAAAATATCCTGTGGGCTCAACAATAGGCACACCCGATATGCGCATACCCGTGCAACCCTTCTTCCTGAAGGCAAACAGCAGTGATCGTTTTCTGCTGGTGAAAGTACCGTTTGAACTACCCAATGATACTTTTGCCAGTGTAATAGAATTTGCACCTGGTAATAAAAACGTGGTACACCATGTGAATGGGGATATGATAAAGTATCAGTTTGATAAAAAAACCGATGTGTTTGCAGGCGAAAAGGTAGTGGATATGGTGGAAGACTCTACCATTCTGCAGGCTTACCAGCGGTTGAAATTACCTAACGATGACGGCTCATATCCTGTATTGCAGAAATCTGTGGTCAACTACCTGCCAGGGGTATTTGCACAGCGTTATCCTGAAGGGCTTGGGGGGTACTTCCTGCCACGTAAAGGTGCATTTTTGCTCAACGATCTGCACTATGGCTTCACATCTAAAGATGACATCTGGGATAGTTCTTACATCAATATATTCTTTGCTAAAATACCGCCATCCAGGCCTGTAAAGGAGTTTCAGCTGGGTACGCTGGGGGTATCGCCTGTTGAGCCAGATCTTGTTATACAGCCCAATACAGTAAAGCATGTGAGTAGTCATTTTAAAGTACCCAAAGACATTTCTGTACTCACTATTAATCCCCACATGCACCTGTTGGGTAAGAGTTTTAAGGCATATGCACTACAGCCCAATGGTGATACTATACGCCTCATCTCCATACCCAATTGGGATTTTAACTGGCAGTATTTTTATACCTTTAAAAAAATGGTGAAAATACCCGCCGGCAGTACCATAGTGGCCGAAGGGGTATATGATAACACCCGTCAGAACCCCAACAATCCATTTAGTCCACCACAACTGGTGCGCGACCGCAACGGCAGCATGAAGGCTACAGATGAGATGTTCCAGTTCATCATTACCTACCTGCCGTATGTGGAGGGTGATGAAAATGTGAGTTTGGAACGGTAAGTAACAAATGTCCATTGTGAAATAATAAGTATATTGGTTGGTAATACTGACCAGTATAAACCCGATGCTACTTAAAGACCGACGCGTATATTTGATATTGATAGTATTGCTTGCAATATTCATGGCTTTTTGGAAATGTGGTGCTGCAGACCTGAATGACTGGGATGAAGCCAGGAACGGGGTAAATGCCTACGAGATGTGCCATAATAAAGACCTGGTAAACCTGTATTATAATGGCGTACCTGATACATGGAATGCAAAGCCGCCATTAATGACTTGGCTTATAGTTGCCTGCTATCATTTATTGGGGTTTAATGAGTTTGCATTGAGGTTGCCTTCTGTTATTAGTTCTGTAGTCTTTTTTATTTTCTTCTTTAAGCTTATCGAAAAACTGGAAGCACCGCTTACCGCTTTTTTAACCTGTTTGGTGCTACTATCGTGCAAGGCGGTGTTGGGTACACATGTGGGCATTACTGGTGACTATGATGCATTGTTATTGTGTCTGCTCACTATTTCCGCTTATTACTTTGTACGCTATGCCGAATACGGTAAAGCTAATGCTATATACGGTGTAGCTCTGTTTACAGCCATAGCTTTTTATACAAAAGGTACTGCCGCTTTTATATACCTGCCCGGTTTTATTTTGTACCTGCTGTACCGGAACAAACTGTTGACGGTCATCAGAAGCCCCAGGACTTGGATTGCTTCGTTGCTGTTTATGATCATCTGTACAAGTTGGGTAGGGTTAGTATTGCTGCATGGCCAATACAATACACAATCATTTTACGGCAGTAAAAACACTTTGGAAACCATGCTGTTTCATGATACTATCAGACGACTTGCCAGCACTGACTTTGAACAAGTATATGTGCCAGATCATTTTTTCTTTTTTACCACCATCGACAGCCGTCTTAACCTTTGGAATTATTTATTTTATGTTAGCGTGCTCACTGGTTTAGTACTTCTATATCGTAATAGGAACTCCTTTTTAATTTTCATTACAAGGCCATCAAACAGGCTAACCCTATTTTCTTTGTTCCTTGCCACACCATTGATAGTCGTACTCACTATTGCCACTAACAAACATGCATGGTATTTAGTTCCGGCTTTTGGCTTTATAGCTTTTATTACTGTTAAGGGCATAATGTATTTAGCCGGCAGGTGGAAACCTGTCTTTGCCATATGCTCTTGTCTCTTTGTGTTTACAATTACCCGGCAGTTTGTATATCTGAATACCCGACCACGCGAACTGCATGACCTATTTAATCCTGGTAATGCGTATTTTAAACAATGCAAACAGGTAGTATTAGCAGGTGGACAACCTGCACAACGTATTTTTCTGTACCTGGAGTGGCTGAATATACCATTGGTAAAAAGAGATCGTTTATCAATAGAAGGTCTGGCCAAAAACACTGTACTGGTATTGAAAAAAGATCAGGCATGGGTGCTACCTTCCGGCCGTATAAAAACCATTGGGTATTTTGATGATTGCTGCCTGGTGGTAGTAGAATGAAGCTGGTACCCGACGTGCAACACGTATTTCCGCTCACCGACAAAATTCCCCCTCTTACCTCTGGCATTACGTTGCTAACCTATTCGCTATTTTCAATAGGAGATATTGTTTGCAGATTTGTTGCAAATGTTAATTGCCATGAACATTAAAGACAAAGCTATAGGGCTGCTTGAACGCCGGATCACCAAAACAGCACTTGTACTGGCTACCCGCTCATGGGCGGCCAATTCTTTCTACGAAGTAGATCTGCATGTACCAGACGCGGATTTTGACAAGCAGGGTGTGCAGCACATGAAGTGCAGGGTAAACCAGCTCACCTACCGCGACTACACCATTGCCATGTGGGACACCGAAACCAGGACCTGTACCCTGTTTGTAGATGCCACGCATGCTGGGCCAGGAGCTGCATGGGTAAAATATCTGAAAAAGAATGATACCCTGAGCTACCTGAATGTAGAATCGCATGGGTATAACAATCCGGCAAATAACAAGCTTTTGCTGCTGGGCGACCAAAGCGCTGTGGGGCATTTTTTAGCGCTGCAGCAACTGGCTGCACCTGGTGCATATATAGAAGGGGCTATAGTGATACCACGTGTAGCACACCGCACAGAATTTAATGCTTATTACCCTGATCTGAATCTGCATACCCTTTCGGCTGAAGATGGCAGTACCCAGGCACTGGCGCGGTGGATGGAATACCGCGGCATAGATAACGATATGGTTTTTCTGGCTGGCAATGTACACATGGTGACAGCGCTGCGGCAACAGTTAAGAGTGATGGGCTATGGCAGCAAACAGATAGATGCGCAAGGATTTTGGAGGTAACATTAAATAATGGGGCATTCATATAGCTTCTTTATCTTAAAATGTGCATATGTTTATTTGGAACTCCGTACTCACATTTCGTAACTTGCTTCACTAACTATAAACTGTAATACCAAGGTCAATGCATATTACTCCATCTTTAAATCTAATAAATTTCAGCGGTTCATTATGCCCGGTGTCGGGCATAAATCGGGCATTTTTCGGGCATTTGTAAGTTGTAGATAAAAAGTAATAATAGCTGCCACAAGGCATTTTGCTAATATGCTTTCACATTTAATGCCCGATTTTCTTTTTTTCTGCACATCGGGCATTTCCCTTTTTCCAGTGTCTGGAAGAGTTTTATGTATTTTCTATAAAACTAATGTGTTTTTTACAAAACCTTTACCATTTCTTTAATTTCACAATTCGTTATTTTTATAAAAAAACAACCATGAAAAACATCTTCACAGCGCTTGTATTCAGCATAGCTGCAATAGGCACAACATATGCACAGAGCCATAAAATACAGCAATTACAAATTGGGGAGACTTTGCCTTTGCAGGAAGTGAATATGCCCAGTGCAACTAATGGTAAGACCATAACATTGGGTACATCAGCTACGGCCAAGGGGTTACTGGTTATGTTTAGCTGCAATACTTGTCCGTATGTCATCAAAAGCCAGCCACGCACTAAGGAGATAATGAAATACGCTGCTGAAAAGGGTTTGGGTATGGTGATCATCAACTCTAACGAGGCGCAAAGCGAAGATG
Organism: Bacteroidota bacterium; assembly: GCA_013286835.1. Taxonomy (GTDB): domain Bacteria; phylum Bacteroidota; class Bacteroidia; order Chitinophagales; family Chitinophagaceae; genus JABDEZ01. The sequence continues at coordinate 32,108 of JABDEZ010000015.1, read as the reverse complement.
TGGACAGCTATAAGGAAATGGAAAAATATGCTAAGAAACAAGGCTATACTGTGCCTTACGTAATGGATGTACATGCACAGGTGGCCGACAAGTTTGGCGCTACGCATACACCAGAGGTGTATCTTTTTGATGCGAACAAGAGGCTGGTATATAAAGGCGCTATGGAAGATAACCCCAGCGACCCTGCCAGCAGCACTAAAATGTACCTGAAAGACGCCATCAATAATATGCTGGTTCAAAAAAGTATTGATCCTGATAAAACAAAATCTATAGGTTGCGGTATCAAGCGCAGCTAGTTCTTGTCGGTTGTATATACTGCCAGCACTATTTGAGCAAAATCTTTTACTTTTATTACCCAGCCCCGTCCTTAACGCCGGGGCTGCTTTTTGATAATAATTTGATCATCATCTACTACTTACATTGCTGAATGAGTACTACAGAAAATACCATTCTTGGTTTAAAGCTACCTACCGATCCACGCTGGGTAGGTCTGGCTAGCATATCGCTGGAGGATATACTCACAGACCATGCTTTTTGTGAGCAGAAGGCCGCAACATCATTCATCACACTTATACAAAAGCACCCCGATAAAACGGAACTGGTAAATGCCCTTGCCCCTGTGGTAACCGAAGAGTGGGGGCACTTCAGAATGGTGTGGGCCGAGCTGAAGAAGCGCGGCTATGCTCTTGGTCGCCAACGCAAAGATGAGTATGTGAACGGCCTGATGCAACGCATACCGCTGGATAATGGCAAGAACGAGGGGTTGCTGCATAAGCTGCTGCTTTTTGCAATGGTAGAAGCGCGCAGCTGTGAGCGGTTCCGCTTACTGAGCGAAAACCTGGAAGAGGAATCTTTGCGCGAGTTTTATAGAAAGTTCATGGTATCTGAGGCGGGTCACTATCGCTTGTTTATAGAACTGGCCGAAATGTACTACCCTGAACCAATAGTAAGGGTTGCATGGCATTGGTGGCTACAGGTAGAGACGGAAGTGCTGGCACAATTAACCCCGCGGGGTGATAGGTTACATTGACCTAATATTTTGTGAGAAAATAGTGCTTAATGCACGGGTGGTAAGTCGATTTGTCATTTTTCTTTTCTTTTTGTCAATTTAATTGACATTATTGCTATCTTTACACTGGAGATATGCAATATTCAGAAAATTCCATAGCGGTAAAGGATACTATTGTCATGTATGTTGACATGAATAGTTTCTTTGCCAGTTGTGAACAGCAGCTGAGACCGGAATTGCGTGGTAAGCCGGTTGGTGTTATTACACACCCTAGTGCTACCGCCTGTGTTATTGCCCCTTCTAAAGAAGCTAAAGATTTTGGTGTGAAAACGGGTATGCGGTTAAACGATTGCAAACTGCTTTGTCCGCAAATAATACCCGTATTGGCAAGGCCGCCCAAGTACCGTCAATTACACATCCGCATTGTAGATATACTACAACACTATTGCAACGATGTGATGGTGAAAAGTATTGATGAGGCACTCCTAAACCTGACCAATTACAGGTTGGTATATAAGGATATGCTGGCCCTGGGCCGACAAATAAAGGCCGATATTACCAGAGATGAAAAAATGGATTACCTGAAGTGTTCCATAGGCATTGCACCGAACTCCTTTTTGGCCAAGCTGGGTACAGAATTGCAAAAACGCGATGGCCTGGTACAGATAACCCGCGAGAATATTGATGAACAACTGGCAAAGCTTTCCCTTAAAGACCTGCCGGGTATAGCCAGCCGCAACGAACGTAGGCTGCAAATGATAGGTATCAAGACCCCATTGCAGATGCGGCATGCTTCACCTGCACTATTGCGCAAGGCTTTTGGTGGTGTGGTGGGCAATTACTGGCATACACGGCTCAACTTTGGCGAGGTAGATCTGTATTCCAACAACTTCCGCACTATGAGTGCCACCCGCACTATATCGCGTAAGCAGAGCGAGTCGAGGCAAGCGCTGGACAGTATGCTTATTTCTTTATGCACCAAGCTGGAGCAGCGCCTGATGAAACAATGTGTGTTTTGCAATGAGGCTTCTTTCTTTATCCGGTATCACAACTATACATCGTGGGACATAACCATAAAGTTTACACAGCCGGTACAGGATGCAATGGAACTGCGCAGGTACATACTACAGAAGGTAAACCAGATGGAGGCCGACAGGAATATAGAGACCATATTTACCAGCCAGGTAGCGCAGATGGGGGTGGGCATACAAAAATTCAGCAGCGACATGTGCGTACAGTACAGTCTTTTTGATAACCGCATACGGCAAGACGTGTTGCGGAAGGCGGTGTATAACATTAAGGATACCTATGGTAAGAACATCATCCGTAAGGCATCTGAGCTGTTTGAACCTAAGGTAATGCGCGATGCCATTGGTTTTGGATCGGTAAAAGATATGTACGCCAACAACTTTAACCAGTACGCTATTGAGGATGATGAAGATGACGAATAACCGATAAAACCGGGAGACATGGTAAACCAACAGGCTAATGACAGGTTTGAGAAAGGAAGGGGAGCACAATACAACCCCAAGAACCGTTTTTTAAAAGGAGCTTATGTGCAGGAGCATGCAGAAGGTATTGATGACTGGGAGCAGGAACCCCGGAAAACAGAGTATATACTGGATGATAGCAAGACCCTTGTAAACGAAGTGAAAAGCCCTGATGTGGGCATGATGTACAGTGCTAACCCCTACCAGGGCTGCGAGCATGGTTGTATATACTGCTATGCCCGTAACAGCCACGAGTATTGGGGCTATAGCGCCGGGGTAGATTTTGAAAGCAGGATAGTGGTGAAGAAAAATGCGCCTGCCCTGTTGCGCAAGTTTTTTGAGAATAAGAACTGGCAACCGGCAGTTATTTCCCTATCGGGCAATACAGATTGTTACCAGCCAATAGAACGCAAAATGCGTATTACCAGGCACCTGCTGGAGATATGCCTGGACTTCAGGAACCCTGTAGGCATACTCTCTAAAAACGCACTGGTGCTGCGCGACCTTGATATTATACAGGAGTTGGCCAAGCTGAACCTGGTACGGGTATTCTCATCCATTACATCGCTTGATGAAGACCTGAGAAGGAAAATGGAACCACGTACTGCCAGCTACAAGTCGCGGTTGAATGTGGTGGAAACACTATCGAAGAGAGGCATACCTACCGGCATAATGAATGCGCCGTTGATACCGGGATTGAATGATAACCACATGCACGATGTGCTGAAAGCAGCATCTGAAGCTGGTGCCAAGTGGGCAGGCTATACTGTAGTGAGGCTGAACGGTGCAATAGGTGGTATATTTCATGACTGGCTGCACAAGGCATTCCCAGACAGGGCAGAGAAAGTATGGAACCTGATATGCGCCTGCCATGAAGGGAATGTGAATGACAGTCGCTGGGGCAACCGCATAGTAGGTGACGGTAAATTTGCAGAACTGATAAAGACCCAGTTCGATCTGTATTGCCGGAAATACCACCTGAACGAAACTAAAATGGACTGGAACCTGACAGCCTTTAGAAGAGTAAAGAACGGGCAGTTGCCATTGTTTTAAGTATCTAGATTCATATATACCCCATGTACGAGGGCAGTATATAGGGTGTTGTATTTTTTTTTCAGCTACTCATTATTTTCTTTTTTACTGTCAAGCCACCCCCCGCCAAAACCTGCTCGCAGCAACCCTTTTGTTATATAGGAGCATTTCTTTACCACATCCCATATCAGTCCTGTGTGGTAGTTCTCCAGCATCAGCACTACGGGCCCCTGGTTAAGTCCGAATTGGAGTGGTGACACCCAGCCTTTCAATTTGTCTGTCTTGTCTGGGAAGGTAGGGTTGAAGCTCGCGTGTAAACCAGAGTCACCTTTTATTGTGTTGAGGTTCTCTATTCCATAGCGTAAGGATTCTAATACCAGCTCTGGTGCAAAAGGCAACGAAGCAGCTACAGCCCACGGAGATAATGTCCCATCGTCGGTCCAGTTGATACCGCGGGCAATGTAGTTATAAAAAGTAATCTGCTTGCCATCTACAATCAGCTTGGCGGGTCCGGGTCCATCGCTCGCAGAAAGTCCCCAACAGGTTTTTCCATAGCCTTTAAACCCAAGCGGATTTTCAATGGCATACTGTTGCTGTATATGCACGGCGCGCCTGCTATTCTCAAAATAATCTATGCCTACCTTCCGGTTAAAGTCATCATGTATTCCTCTAAAGTCTATCCATAAATGTGATAATTGGTGTATGAACAGTGGTGCGGCGTATAAATGATGAATGCCATATAATTCCTTCCATTCAAACGTAGATGTCCATTCTTTGTAACCGGTTTCGCTAATGGGGTAAGTGGGTGACCCCATGGCCAGTATATACAAGATCATGGCTTCGCTATATCCGGTATTCCAGTGATAGTTAATAAATCCACTTTCAGGTTTCCAGCCGTGACTAATTGTACTGCCACCATTTAATGCCCATTGCCAATCTACACGACGGTACAGGTCATCCGCTATTTCCCTTATTTCAGTTTCCACATCATTCTGTTGGTCAAAGTATGCGCGTGAGGTGAGCGCACCGACAATTAGTAACGCCGTATCGATAGTAGAAAGTTCACTTTCCCATACCCTTTGGCCGGTTTCCATATGCAGGTAGTGATAATAGAAGCCCTTGTATCCTGTATCGTATTGGCCCGTACCTTGAGGTGCATCCCTGAAGAAACGTAATGTAGTCAGCGTCTTCTTAGCAGCTTCAGGCCGAGTGAGATAACCTTGTTTATCGGCTACTATATAGCAGCTCAGCGCAATGCCCACCACAGCAATGCTTGCGGGTGAATCGAGATCTGTTTTGTCTGCAATAAGTCCATTAGCAGGATTAGCCTGCTGGAAGAAATAATTAATACTTTCGTGCTGCAGTTCAGCTAGCATCTCTTGGTCTGTGCCAGCATTACCAGCACCAGACATATTTTTATAGCGTGTTTCTTTACTCATATACTTCAAAAGTAACGCAAGCAGTCGCCTGCGGCAGTAATGTTATTTCCAAATAATTTATACCATCTTCAATAGTTATTTCAATAGGGGCGGCAACAAGCTTAGATTTTGCTTCCAATAGCTCCGCTTGTTTGGGTAACAGACTATCAGGACTGCCCATGTCTATCCATTCTTTTGGTGCGTTACTGTTGTTGTCATCTATATATCTTACACTGGCATTCTTTACCCTGCCGGCATTCAGCAGTTTTATACGCACCCTTTCGGTATCTATATAGTGCCGGGGCAGCGCCCAATTGGTGCTTATAATATTGTAAGTATTGTCTTTCTTAAACAACCATACATCAACAGTATCATGTTTACCATCTACAGTCAATTGCGTATCACCACATTGGTGCAGTATTTCAAACGCACGGTAAGAAGGTTTAGGTATTCCGTATATGTTCATTAAGCCAAAACCACCATGAAAAGGTATGGAAGAGAAATACTTTTCTTCGAAAATATCTGAAAACGTCCAATAGCTGTACCCGTTTACGAGAGATTGCGCTTCTATAACTGTTTTTATTATAAACGAAGCGGCATAGGGCTGGTCGTGCAGCACATCAAAAGGGTTAGATGATGTGGACCATTCGGTATAGTATAAGGGTTTGCCCCTGGCTTCTGTTTTTGCAATGCCAGCTTCTTTTTGCAATATACTCCGCTCGCTCTCGGCCAGTTGTGTTATAGTATCATCGCCAGGTTTACCAAAAGAATCTGTAGGGTAGTGGTGGGTAGAAACAAAGTCAACAGGTGCATTGTTCTTTTTACAAAAGTCTAAAAAAGCAGGTATCCAATCATTGGCTGCTGTTGCGGGTCCGCCTACGCGAAGGGCGCTATTGACTTTTTTTATTGTTGTAGCGGTGTTCAGATACAGATCGAAATACTGAGCTTGTGTGCCTTTCCAAAAAACATCCAGGTTGGGCTCATTCCATACCTCAAACATCCACAGGCTTACTTCTTCTATGCCATACCTATCCACGCAATGTGTTACAAGCTTACTGATAAGTGTATTCCATGCATTTATATTGCCTGGAGGATTTATACAACCTTTATATTTAAAAACAACATCACTGCCAGAAGACAGCATAGAAGGCATAAATGATAGCTCAACAAATGGGTGCATTCCTATAGAAAGCAGGTAGTCGAATATTTGATCGGTATTAAAAAATGAGTACACCAACTGGTCATTCTCCATTATGAGTGTACCCATATCATCGTCTAGTATGCCATGGAATCTCACATATTTAAACCCGAGTTCATCGTGACAACGTTTGAGGTCTCGTTGCCAGTCGGCACGCAGGGCCATAAGCGCGTGGTCGCTACCCATAGTATGCTCCCAGAAATGTGGGAAAGGTGTTGTATTGCCTTTTAGGTCGCACGAAAAACCAGCAAGGTTTCTATCCATAGGTGAGTATATACTTTACGGCAAGTATAAAATCGTGCCATTCTGTTACAACTACTTGTGCTGCAATGGTTTTGTTGAGTTTTAATTCCTGTTTTATTGTTATACCTTTAAACAACCTATGATTAATCCATCAGAATACAGGTTAGGCAATATTATTTGTTGGAATCCTGCTCTTAAAGATGCGGCAATAACGTTGCCTACGCTCCACATAGAAATAGCGGCTATACTGCCCGATAAAATTGGTTATGTATCGCCCAATATAGATCATAGAGTAGAATATTTTGAAGACGGTCCTATACCGAAAGGTGTAGTTTTCAGAAGCCTGGAAGAATTAGAGCCTGTTGCACTCACCCCTGTCATTGTTGCTCAGGCGGGTTTTGTACAGTCAAGATTGGATGTTAGCAATGAAAAAGGCAGCTGCACCTTTATGTACGCTGAAGGAGAGGTGAGATATATTGAAGATCAGAAAGAATTTCATTATACCTGCAAATACTTGCACCAGCTACAAAATATTTTTTATGCTTTAAAAGGTATGGAGCTTGACCTGAGTGGGATTACAGTTATGGCTTAATGCTACTAGCAATTTGCAAACTTAAAATGTTATTTCTGTTAGAGAAGAGATAAGGATTGCACCCCCTTTAGGTTGGTGAGTTTTGTGCATATAAATAGTTAGAGATGATATAGATAAATCGATATTATTTACTACTTTCATATCACCCATAAAACTTATCTAATGAAATGTTCGTTAAAACAATTCAGGTGCTTATTATTTATCATCATTTTATGTTGTTGTAGTATTAAAAAAACAGCGGCACAAATTGGTGGGATAAGTTTATCAACATCAACCTCAAATATTTGTTCGGGTTCGGCAGTAACCCTGACCGCCAGTATTGGATTCGCTACATCTTCAGCTGTTACCTTAGATTTTCAGTATGATAATGGAAATGGGAACGGATATGTAACATTTGCAAATACAACAGGCACATTTGGTAGCACGTTTACCTATACTAACTATCCTACAACATCGGGCATTTATAGAGTGCAGGCTTATTCAATGAGCTCTCCATATTCATTACTGGGTCAATCTAATTTGCATACGGTTAATGTATATATTACCCCTAGTCCATCTACCATTTCCCCCAGCAGCATAAGCACGTGCACAGGTACTACTTTAACTGCTTCAAGTGTTACTGGGGCTACCTATCAATGGTATAGAAACGGAATAATAATACCGGGAGCAACAAGCACAACTTATGCTACAGATACAACTCTTCAGCATGGTACATACCTCTATACGCTAAACACGATATTTACAAATACCAATCCTGTTGTTGTTTGTTCAAGTATATCTACTGATACTGCCACTGTTACACTAACCAAGCCAGATGCAACTATTACGACATCTACAGGATCATCAGTGCTTTGTGCTAATAGTACAATCATGTTGTCTGTGCCTGCTTCTACTACTTGTACCTACCAATGGAAGTTGAATGGCTCAGCAATATTGGGTGCCACATCTGTATCTTATACTGCAACACCGGGTTTAAGTGGTTCATCATATACCTATAGTGTAGCGGTTACAGATACATCTGGTTGTGTGGGGCGCGGTAGCATTGTTATTACAACGCTTGGAGCGCCTGTAAATGCTGCTAGTAGCATATGCGTGGGTGATACGATTAAAATAATTCCAAGTGATTCGGCCAGCGGTATTACTTATAGTTGGATAGGGCCCAATAGTTTCACGTCATCGAATGGTAAGATCATTAAGGGAAATTCTGTTTATACAGACTCTGGTAAATACTACCTGACCGAATCTACACCAGGATGTACTTTGCATGATACTGTAGATATTAGTATAAGCACCTTTCCTGCATCGCTTACAACAACGGGTAGTAATGGCTGCTTTAGTCAGCCTATTAGCCTTAGTACAGCTTCTGCCACAACAGGAACTCTTAGTTATAGTTGGACTGGGCCTAATGGGTTCTCTTCGTCATTGCAGGATCCGGTTATTGGCAATGCGCAATATGCAGATAGTGGTGAATACAAAGTAGTAGTTACCCACAATGGATGTGCTGTGCGCGACAGTGTGCATATTGCGATTCACGCTCTTGCCGCTATACCTGCACTAACCAATTATAGTCCATTGTGTACAGGAAGCAGCGGATGGGCAATAGTTGGTACCTTTCCGTATCCACCCCATATACTTTATTCGTGGACCAATCTTGCCGGAATCAATTTTGGAGCAGGTAACCTACAGTTTATAAATGTAAATTTTGTTGATTCTGGAAAGTATATATTGCATGTGCTGGATTCTACAACAAACTGCGTTGCGCTTGATACAGTAAACATTGTTGTAAAACAATCGCCCGTTAAACCAGTTGCTGGTAGCAATAATCCTATATGTCTGGGCGCAGCTATAAACTTTTCGGGAACCGACGCGAGTAGCGGCATTACATGGCATTGGGTGGGACCTGGTGGCTTTAACAGCAATACGCAAAACCCTGTAATAACTACTGCGGCCTTTGCTGATACCGGTATGTATATTGTAACAACTACTCTAAATGGCTGTACAGCAGCCGATACTACTCATATTGTTATACTTGCAGCGCCTAGCAGTTTATTGGTAACAGGAAATACATCCATTTGCATAGGTGACAGCCTGAAGCTTACTGGTTATGCACCTAACCCCGGAATTATTTATAACTGGACGGGGCCCAATAGCTATAGTAACAGCACAAGCAGCATTGCTATACCCAATGCCATTATTTCTAACGCCGGTAGTTATTCCCTTTCTGTAAACATGGGTAACATTTGTTCTTTAACAGATACTGTGAATGTGAAGGTGCTCGCCCGTCCTGTACTTACTATGGCAGATACAGAACACACTTGCTATGGTGGTACAATAAACTTAACTACTGGCCTTGCTACAACAGGTGTACAATATTCATGGATGGGACCTAATGGCTATTATTCCAGTATCCAGAATACTTCTATTACCTATATACCATATGCAGATAGCGGCCGATATGTGGTAACTGCAACTAATGGTGGCTGCACGGCTAAGGATAGTATTTATGTAACTGTTGCAACACCGCCGGCTGCACCGCAAGCAACTTATAGCAGTCCTGTATGTATGGGAGACACACTTAAAATTATATGTCTGCCTCCATTGCCTGGCATAAGCTATAGCTGGGTAGGACCCGGAGGGTATGCCAGTACACAGCAAAGTGTGGTGATCCCCAATGCTTCTGCTATAAATGCAGGAACCTATATACTTACCACCAGCAATGCAGTATGTCCTGCCGTAGAAGCTATAACTATACAAGTGAATGCGGCACCTGCTAAACCTGTTATTAGCAGCAATAGCCCCGTTTGCTCGGGGACCACCGTAACTTTTAATCCACTTAGTATTACCGGCGCTACTTATACATGGAGCGGGCCGACAGGGTTTAATTCAGCTATGAAAAATGCAACACGGGTGTTTGCGCTTGCAGACTCAGGTTACTATATTGTAAAGGCAACGCTTAATGGTTGCAGTGCCAGCGATACCACCCATATAACTGTAAACGTAGGGCCTGCAAATGTTACTTATAGCAGTAACAGCCCCATATGTGTCGGGGACACACTTAAGCTGGTGTCTAACTCATCAACGCCTGCTGTCACGTACGCCTGGTATGGCCCGGCGGGTGCTAATAGTGTGCAGCAAAATTTTAGTGTTATTAACACTGCCGTTTCAAATGCGGGTAAGTATGCACTTGCTGTGTCTTACAATACCTGTGTAGTGAATGATACATTGATGGTTGTTATAAAACCGACACCAGCGGCACCGGTGCTTACCAGCAACAGTCCGTTATGTTCGGGCACACCTCTGAACCTAGGGTGCAGTAGCACTACTGCTGGAGTTAATTATATCTGGAGTGGGGCAAATGGTTTTAGCTCTTTGCAGCAGAACCCAACCGTCAATAATACCAGCACTGCGGCTACCGGCAGCTATACGGCAAAAGCGGTTCTGAATGGTTGTGCATCATTAACAGGTGGCACTATAGTAACTGTGAAGCAAACGCCGGCTGGTACAGCAAGTAGCAATAGTCCTGTATGTGCAAATGATACACTACAGCTTACCTGTACAGCTACGCCAGCAGGAGTGACCTTTACGTGGACTGGCCCTAATGGGTTTGGCAGCAATTTACCAAGCCCGGTTATACACCCAGTCACAACGGCAGCCAACGGTACCTATACCCTTTCGTTATCGTTGAGCGGATGTTTTACATCACTTACCGTACCTGTTGCTATTATACCTTCTGGTGGTACACCAACCATACATATATCTACAGCGAAGGACACGGTTTGTACGGGCGATATGACAACATTTATGGCTACTACAAACAATGTAGGCAACCCTGTTTATAAATGGACATTGAATGGCACCGTGGTAGGAAGCACAACAAATACATATAGCAGCAGCAGTCTGCGAGACAATGATGTAATACAATGCAGTGTGGTGAGCACTGCTGCATGCCAACCGATACATACAGCAATCAGCAACAGTATTAAAGTGAGTGTGCAAGTATTGCATGCCCCGCCTGTGACAATAACAGTTTACCCGCAAGCATATAACCCCGGGACACTGGTTACTTTTACTGCAATAACCACAGGCAGCAGTAATTGCCTTCTTTACCAATGGCGCTTAAACGGTACAGATATACCTGGAGCAAATTCAAGCTCTTATGAATCGTACAGGCTAAATAAAGGCGATAAAATAAGCCTGTATATACATAGTAATTGTGTATGTACTAACCCTGATACATTGCTGACCAATGCTATAGGGTTGGGCGTAGGCAGTATAATTATCCAAAGCAATTATAAAATATACCCTAATCCTGCATATGATGAAATGACTATAGAGGGGCCTGCCGGCAACATACAACTTGAGATGTATGACATGAGCGGAAAGCAGATGTGGATGAAACCCATACAGTTTATGGGTGGAAGTGCAAAGGTACACTTATCTCTTCCTGCAGGCGTTTACACTTTGTCTATTACAGATGGAGAGGGCAATAGAGAAGTACAGCGATTGAGTGTGCTATAATTCTCCATTGCTTGAGGCACAACTGCTAATGTGAAAAATCTTCCCGTTCGAGATCGGCATTATTGTCAGAATATTTTGCGATGAGTGTAATAGTGCAACCATTGCCTCTCTCTGACTGTATATCCAGATGCCCATTAAGGTGTTTTGCCCGGTTGAACATGTTTATAAAGCCAATTCCGTCAAAGGAAAATATTTTTTCTTTGTCAAAGCCAACACCATTGTCTTTAACAAGCATTATTAGCTCTTCAGTGCCAAAATTAAGGATAATGGAAATTTCTGTTGCCATGGCATGCTTTACGGTATTGTGCACTGCTTCTTGTGCAATCCTGTATATGATAAGTTGTTTTTCAGGACTTACCAGATTCTGGGAACCGGTGACTTCGACATTACACCTAATGTTTCTTGTGGCATTCAGATATTCAAACTCGGATTTTAAAATTTCATGTAGTCCTTTACCTTTAATATAATCACTATTAAGTGTATGGCTTATGTTCCGTATGTCTTTTATTAGCTGGGTAAGTAATTCTGCGTGCTTATCCACCAAGGCTTCCTGTTGCTCAGTAACGGCCATTTTCCTGATCATGCCCGTATTCATTTTTAGGAAGCTGAGCACCTGCCCCAGGTTGTCATGTATCTCTTTGGATATTTGCTCCATCACCAGCTCCTGCTCTTCCAATTTGGTGTTTAGCAATTTGTTCTGATGGTCATATATCATACGTTGTTTTTCCAAATGAAAAACATTCTGTTTATTCTTTTGCACCAGCAGGTAAGCTATGAGAAAGAAAACGAACAATACAAACAACACAGTACCACAAATAAATACAAGTAATATATACTTGTCAGCTAGCATTTTTCTTTCATTTTGGGGTAGTAGTAGTATAAAAAACCAATAGAGCTGTAAACTAGTATATTAATTGACAGCACAATAAGTTCCATGATCCATAAATAACTTACCTGTCTTTTCATGAAATAATCGTTAAGCACTCTGCTGGATAGCGTTGCACTCCACAAAAAGACAAGACATACTGGTATCCAAAAATGTATATAATATTTTATTTTTAATTGCTCATGCATCAAGAGTAGACGGAAAAATGAAAATAATGACATGGCAATGATAGTATAAGATTCGTATATGAGAAAGTATGTATTAAACGTGTTTATAGGTTGCAGGTACAGAATATTTAAAATACCTAGTATAACAGAAACAGCTCCAAAATGAATTCCAAGATTCCATTTATAGAATATGTCTATGCTATAGTTAAAATACAAACACGTTAATACCATTTGTATGATGTCGAATACAGCAAACACTGCAAGATTATTACGAAATACGTAAGAAACATAGAGAGCCAAAATTTCAGACACGCATGTGCATACCATCAGAATACAAAAAACCTTTGCAGCCTGATCTACAACTGTAAACCGCACAACGGAAACAATTGCAGCTACAAGTAACAGGAATAAATATACATATACAAAGTAGAAAGACAATGTGTTTACTGCTTTCTTGGACTTGAGATAATCATATTATTGTTTGCAGCTCCGGCGGGCGGACAATATGATGGGCATGGTTGACCTTGATCAAGCACTGTATTTCCTGCCGCCAAAACGTAATTTCCTGTGGCATCGTATCCCGATACAATTATTGTAAGCGCATTTGGCTGATAACCGGCATACTGTCCCCCATGACCTGTATTGATATAATTGAGCGTATGAGCAAGCATAAGTTTTACATTCTTTATTTTACCGTTGCAAGTGTCATTGAGATAAGACCTTAGCATATCTGCATCTATAATAACGCAGTCTAAGGCAGTATCAGTAGCGGGAGCATTTACACTTGCCAGGTAACTACCTATCATTTTATTTGCAGAATCCATTGGGATGAACGCAGAGCTTGCTGCACCATTACCAGGTCTATGTCCGGTGCCCATATTCCTTTTTTGATAGTCGGCCTGCGCTGAGCAGTTTGTGGGTGGGGCGGGGTGGCAGCATGATGTTATAAAACTGAAACCTGCAATAACAATAAGTAACCGTTGTAACTTTTTCATAAGTATTGATTTTTGAGAGAGAGTTCAAAACTACTTTTTACTTTGTTTCAATATCGGCTTTTCCGAGCTGCATTGCTAATAACGCAAGATTAGTTCGGTTATTCATTTCAAATTTTTGATAAATACTATCCCGGTAGCTATTTATAGTTTCAAGAGATGTATCTAAAGTTTCAGCAATAGTTACATAGCTTTTTTCTGTGCATATGTATTTTAAAAATAAGGCCTCACCATCAGAAACAACGGGCATTGCAATTTCTTTGTTTTTTACTTGCTCCATCAATTCATTGGTATTGGCATCGGCATAATAATAGCCTGACTTATAAGCACTGATCAAAGCAGCTTTTAACTCCTCAGGGTCGCTGCTTTTTAGTAAATAACCACTAGCTCCATACCTTATCATTCTTGTGATATAAAGATCTGAATCAAAAACTGTAAGTACTAATATTTTCATTTGTGGCCAGTTTTTTTTCAAATTGAGGATGGTTTCAAAACCATCCATCTCTGGCATATTAATATCTAAAAGGCAAATATCTGGCAGCTCCGGAGCATTTTGAATCTTAGATATTAACTCTATACCATGGCGAGCCTGAATGACCACTTTTATACCGCCAACATTATTCAAAATACTGCTGATGCCATTTCTTACTAAAGCATGGTCATCAGCGTAGGCAACTGTTATAAATTCTTGTAACATCCACTACGATAATTAATAATCTATTGCTTACTATATAATATAACGGTTAAAAGTACACAGAGGAAGACAATAAAAATAAAATTTTGTTCGGCTTTTTTTATTTACGGTAAAGGTAAAATAACCCTATAAAAATAACATAATTCTATTGGAAAAAGAATGGGTGCATCAGAGTTAAGTTTATGCCTGCAACTACTGCCAGATTAACCATTAAATTAACTCATAAATTTTATTTTCTGGAATAGTTTTATACTTAAATTTGATGTTTTACAACACGATATGTATAATAATATTTTTACGCAATAAAGTTTTGATGAGCCTATCCCGCGTAATTTTGCTTTGTCTTGTCTTGCTATCTGCATTGCCCATAAAGATTGTTGCACAAACGATTGTTTACCCAAAGCTTGTGCTTACTGTAACACATAACAGCTCGTTCTGGGATGATTGGGATTTTGTGATGAAACCGGGTACTCGTGAAGTATCAGGAGATAATGGTGACTTGAACAAAATATCGAATGCTCAATTTAATATATATTCTCTTTCGAGCGACAATGTAGCGTTGAACGTAGATGCACGCGACGCAGACAGTATGGCTGACGGCGATGTTGTACGGTTAGGTATTACTTCTGTGCCATTATATACCTATACTATTACAGTGACTCAGGATTCGCTATCTACAGATAAAGCAGTGTACCTGCATGATAAGTACACAAGCACTTACCTGCTGCTGGGCAATGGGGTTACTTATACTTTCTCCGTTAACTCAGATACAGGGTCTCATGGTAACTTCAGGATGGAACTTATTTTTAATGATACCAGATTCTATTCTGCAGCTACGGGCAATATCAACAGCACCACAACTTTTGGCAGGCATACAGATGGGAGTGGTACGCACCCCAACAATTTTACAGGGAACAGTAAAACGTATCACTTAACTAATAATAATACTGGTGTACTTAGTGCAGACTGGACTGTATCTGGTACAGGCTCTAGAGTGATAGCAGATACATCTTTTGCTATTACCGGGCATAGTGTAAACGCAAAAATAGCGGTAGCTGCAGGAAGGGCAATATCGGTAGCATCGGGCAGTACGCTTATAACTAATGATAGTCTGATATTAATGCCCGGTGCGCGCATTGGTACAATGAACGGAACAATAACGGGGAAGGTAGTAATAGAAACACAACTAAATGGCCAACGTGGTTACCGTTTGCTGGGACACCCATATACTTCCAGTCAGAACATATCTGCTCTAGGCAGTTTTTTTGATATTACAGGACTTACTGCTGGTAATATAGGGCCATGTACCAGCAATAATCCCTCCATTTATAATTACACTCCCGGAACAACGCCGGCGTATGTGGGCGTGACAGCGATAGGGAGTAGTACCTTTCCTTCTGCTATTTCGGGTAGTACTCATTCCAATGGAATACTTGCATTCGTACGTGGTGCAACCGGACAAGGATGCAGTGGCGGCATTTATACTCCCTCTAGCATTACTATGGTTACTACCGGTTTTGTAAATACAGGCGGGGTTACGGAAACGGTACCAGCAGGTGGTTGGAACCTGATTTGCAATCCTTTACCCTCCCAGATAACTATAAGTGGCATTACTAACTATGATAGTCTTGATGCATTTGAGATCGTTAACCCGGCAGGGCAGAACGGAGGTATTTTATCGACCAATGGATCACAATACATTTCTGTTTCCCCGAGTACTGTGATACCTATAAATGGTGCTTTTCTAGCTCACAATCCCACAGCATCTGATATAACACTTACTTTTCCCGAATCTGCTAAAACTGGAAGTACGCCTGCAAATAACCTGTTTAAGGTTACCAATAATACGCCTACGCTTGAGCTGACTACATTTTTTGAGAACAGCATATGGGATACCTGGGGGCTGCAATTTAAAGCCGGCACCAGTGCAAAGGCAGGAGATAACGGGGATCTTGATAAAATATCGAATGCACAGTTTGACTTATATTCTATATCGGCAGATAATGTATTGCTGAATGTAGATACACGTGATGGAGATAGCATAGCCGATGGCGGTGTGGTGTCTTTAGGTATAAGATCGCTGCCGCAGCTAAATTATAATCTTGCAGTTACAGGATACTCATTGCCCACCAATAAGATTGTGTACCTGCATGACACATACACTAATGTGTATGTATTACTTGGTGATGGTGTAAATTATCCCTTCACCGTAAATACTGATACTGCATCGCAAGGCAGGTACAGGATGGAACTTGTGTTTAATGATATAAGAAACACGGGTATACCAGGTATAGCTAACCGTACTGATGTAAGTATAGTGCCAAACCCAGCCACAGCCAGTATTTCTGTACACTATGAGAATAATAATGCTGGAATGAAAGAGATCAGGATATTAAATACTCTGGGACAAATAGTAAAGGAGTTGAGTACTTCTGAGACATCTTTAGTAATACCTGTTGATCACCTTGCCAATGGAATCTACTTGCTAAAAACCACAATGAATAATAAAATAGCCACTGCGCGCTTTATAAAGCAATAGCTACCTATTAAATGATAAAAGAAACGCCTCCCTGTTTAGGAGGCGTTCAAGAACGATATACTTTACATTACAGGTTACCACGTTTGGCCTGTTCACGTTCAATAGATTCAAATAATGCTTTAAAATTGCCTGCGCCGAAGCTCTGGGCACCTTTACGCTGTATGATCTCGAAAAACAGGGTTGGGCGATCTTCAACCGGTTTGGTGAATATCTGAAGCAGGTAACCTTCTTCATCACAATCTACCAATATACCCAGTTCCTGCAGCGGGGCAATATCTTCATCTATTTTACCTACACGTGCCTGCATGTCTTCATAATATGCATTTGGTGGAGCGCTCAGGAACTCAACACCACGTGATTTTAGTGCACGTACAGTCTTTACTATGTCGTTAGTGGCTATAGCGATGTGTTGTACACCTTCACCTTCGTAAAAGTCCAGGTACTCTTCAATTTGTGATTTTTTCTTTCCTTCAGCCGGTTCGTTAATAGGGAACTTTACGTAACCGTTGTTGTTGCTCATCACCTTGCTCATGAGTGCAGAATACTCAGTATTAATCTGCTTATCATCGAAAGAAAGGATATTTACAAAGCCCATTACATCTTCGTACCATTTTATGGTATCGTTCATGCGGTTCCAACCCACATTGCCTACGCAATGATCTATGTATAGTAGGCCAGTATCTTCAGGATTGTAATCGCTAGTATATGGCTCGTAACCCGGCATGAAAACACCATTGTAGTTTTTACGTTCTACAAACAGGTGCACTGTTTCGCCATAAGTATAGATGCCACTCATGCGTACTTCACCATTCTTATCGGTAAGAGTTTTGGGCTCCATGTACACTTTTGCACCACGTGCTACTGTATCTTCATAAGCTTTGTAGGCATCATCTACCCACAGGGCCAGAATCTTTACACCATCACCATGCTTGAAGATGTGTTCAGATATTGGATTTGAAGATTTTAAAGGAGTAGTAAGTACCAGACGTATCTTACCTTGTTGCAATACATACGATGCAATATCTCTCATGCCTGTTTCAGGTCCTGCATATGCGACGGTCTTAAATCCGAAAGCGGACTTGTAAAAATGGGCAGCTTGCTTAGCGTTCCCTACATACAGCTCAACATGATCTGTACCGTTAATAGGCAGGAAATCCTGCGCTGTCTTCATTTTCTGGCTGGTTGTTAGCGTCTCCATGAGTATGAATTAAAATTTTGAAGAAATATATTGGGGTGTTATTTTTTGTTTTTAGTGTTACTCTATCCAGCTTATCATATACCGGTCATCTTCAATGCCCAAAGCAGCATTAGTGAGTTTTAAAGGATGAAAGGTATCTACCATCACTGCTAGTTCTTTAGTATCGGCTTTGCCAATACTTTTCTCTACAGTACCGGGGTGAGGACCGTGCGGAATACCTGCAGGATGTAAAGTTATCATGCCACGCTCTACATGCTTACGGCTCATGAAATCGCCATCTACATAGTAAAGTACTTCGTCACTGTCTATATTGCTGTGGTTATATGGAGCCGGAATCGATTGCGGGTGATAATCAAATAAACGAGGTACAAACGAACAGATAACAAAGTTATGCGCATCGAAAGTTTGATGTACTGGCGGCGGCTGATGCACACGACCCGTTATAGGTTCGAAATCATGAATGCTGATTATGTATGGGTATTCGCAGCCATCCCAACCAATAACGTCAAAAGGATGTGAGCCATACCAAATAGGGTAGAGCAACCCATTCTTTCTTATCTGTATCAGGAATTCACCTTTCTTGTCGTGTGTTTGTAGATTCTCTGGCTTGCGTAGGTCGCGCTCGCAATAGGGTGAGTTTTCGAGCAACTGACCATATTTCGATAAATATCGCTTTGGAAAGACAATAGGACTAAAAGAGTCGATAATAAACAACCGATTGTCTTCTGTATCGAACGACACCTGGTATATAGTACCACGTGGAATAACAACATAGTCGCCATAACCAAACGCTAACTCACCATATTGTGTTTTTAAAGTCCCTTTACCTTCGTGAATAAACAGTACTTCGTCGGTATCTGCATTCTTATAGAATACGTCATCGGCCATACCCGTTTTGGGTGCGGCAAGCGTAAGCTGAACATCGTTATTGAAAAGAACAATCTTCCTGCTTTCCAGGTAATCACCACCAGGCTTTATGTCAAAACCTTTAAAGCTGCGGTGTTTCAGCAGATTCTCTGTAGCTGCAACGGGGGCTATATTCACGGGTTCACCGCTTCTGATGATCTGCGTTGGGGGATGAAGATGGTATAGTAATGAAGAATTGGATGAAAAGCCTTCTGTACTAAATAATTGCTCTGAATATAAAGTGCCATCGGGTTTGCGAAACTGCGTATGGCGCTTATGGGGTATATTGCCTAACGAATAATAATGTGGCATTTAAGTTAGTTTCATCAAAATTACGATATCCCTCAATTATTGCAACATATTAACCGTTAAACATGACGTAAATCATAGAAATGAAAGGCCCATTTGTATGAGACCGATCACAAATCCCAGCACCCCACCTACCAACTCTACAAACCTAAATTCCTTGCTCATCACAGCGGCCAGTATTTCCTCCAGTTTGTCTGAAGAAAAGTTAGATACTCTTTCAGTAACCATCTGTTCTATATCCACCTTTTGGGTGAGGTTATCGGTGTACTTGGTGATGATCTCGGGTAATAAAAGGTCTATCTCTTCCATCAAGCCTTCTTTTATTTTACTGAGCATACCCTCTCCCACAAACATGGAGATCACCGGAAGTTTTTCTTTAAGTTTGACATGCAAAAATGTATCTACATGGGCTTCTATGCCGGGTTTCAGGTCGGCTAATTGGTCCGGATCTTTTATGAGGGCCGCGATATCATTAAAATGCAGCAGCTCATTGGCAACAACTGCACCCAGTTTTGCTGCAAACTGTTTCTGCCTTTTGGGAAAGATACCCTGTATGGTAATGCCGAAGAACCTTTTGGGTTCGCGGGGATGAAACAGCATGTAGATGGCAATCCATGTGGTAAACCAACCCGTGAATGCAGCTATAAAAGGCTGCAGGTAAAACATTATTAGGTGCATGTATAAAAAACTAAACTAATTGAATTAGGAATAGCAAAAACCGGGCAGATATTGCAAATCAGGTGGGATATGACATTATGACTGCAAACCGGTAATATATTGCCTGATAGGATCGCTTAGCACCCTATCCACCCGTTTTACGCAAAATAATGGCGGTTTTTCCTGATAGGGGATGAATTTTTTGTAAGGTAACTGGTCGGTATCACCGCTCCTTATCAAATCTATTTCTTCTTTGGTTATTTTAAGGCCATTCTCCCAATTGATATAGCAATAATTGTATCGTAAAATAGTAGAGAACAAATTCTGACAAAGGGTAGGGAAGTATATCTCTTCCTTAACGTAAAGCATCCCTTTAATGGTAGGTTTAATAATATAATAAATGATATTGCGTGCAAGTCTGTTATTTAAACGGTGCGTGCCATGAGCGTATATACCGGGTATCTCATAATATCCGTCCTCCATTATCCATTTCACCATGGTATCCATTATCTCCTTTTTATAGAAGCTACCCTCCACCTGCGAGCTGTATATAGATTGGAGTTCATGCTTCTTCATGATCTTTTGTAAGAGGGGATCGTTTTTGGCATGCTTTAATTCATCCCAATCTTTTTGCACTTGTTGCTGTTCATTTTTAAAGAGATTACCCGTATCGTAGCTACTGATATGATCTTGCAAGCCACTTTTTACGAACATATCGTTGCTCGCATTGATGCAAAAATGATCGTAATCTATATTATTCCTTTGGGCATACAGGCAATTGACCACATGCATTTTTAATTGGGTGCCATCCATATGGCCCGACCACAACCGCGTATCATTTATAAATACATGGCTATATCTGGAAAGCTTATTATGCATTTCTTTTACATCGGCCTTGCTCATCCAGCCTGAAACGTGCAAAACGATCTTGCAATCTGGATTGAACCACGTAAAATTTTCGACCTGGTTAACAATAACATCTGGTTGCTCATGCACAGGTATGCTAAAGAGTATCATAAGCGACTTCAGTAAATTTTATAAGTTCGCCAGGCGTACCCAAAATATGATGATTGTCAACCTGGTCAATAGTATATGTTTTGCCTTTGCTTATAAGATAGTTGTACATAGGGGCTATATAGTATTCGTTATTCACCCTTATGTCGTTTTTGAAATGGTATTCTGCTGTTTCCAGAAAATCCTGCACGTGTTTAAAATGATACAGGCCTGTGAGGGCGTTGTTTGATATAACTTCCTTTTCAGCGGTTTTCAGCACATGCCCATCAACATCTGTAACAGCAAAGCTAAACCGATTCTCCACGCTCTTGAAGGCACCCAGTACACCATCTGTATCTGTTCTTTGCAAAGCATCGCTCAACGTGTGAGAATGGAAATAAGTATCGATGTTGAATATGACCAAATCTGTATCCATATTGTACAGATCTTTTGCAAGGTAAACGGTCTCGGCTTGTCCTTGAGTAACCCCATCAAGATAATGGAAACTAATATTTACGCGGTGGCCATATTTGTCTTTAATAATGCTCGATAAATTGTGTTGCAATTCGTGCTCGCGCAGTAGTATGCATACCATATTAGTGCACAGTTCCAGCGGCAAGGAGTCTATACTCCATTCCAGCAGGGTTTTACCATGTGCCTCTATCAGCATTTTAGGCACTTCATATCCGGCATCTATAAAGCGTTGGCCACGACCAGCCATAGGTATTACAAAGTTCATTGCTGTTCTATGTGTTTTTTACTTTCTGTAGAACGCGGCAGGTTGCTGCCATCACCTTCTATATTTTGCCAATTGGTAAACCTTAATGCATTATCATCTATATATACTTCCGCCCATGGCTTGCCAAAATATATTTCGTCATATTCTACATTGTGGTCTGCCAGCCATTGCAGGGTTACAGCACCTACTTTGCTAATTACACGCCCTACATTGCCCTCGCATGTTTTCATGTGGCGGGCAGTATGTATAATAAGGTAGTGGCCATTGGCGCGCAGTTCTTTTAGTTTTTCGATAGCGTCCGGTATAGGCCTTACATCTGCATAGGTCTCGCCTTCTTTTTTAAAATCGCATATCACACCGTCAAGGTCTATACAAATTCTTGTCATTGTTTGTCTATAAATATTTATTAATAAAGTAAAGCCCGTGGGTGTACATCAGCTTTTGCCGGGGTGGGTTTTCCCTGTGCAACGGGCACATAGACAAAAATAGTAAGCCTACAATAAACATGATGTCATTTTCTTTTGCCTGCTGTTCTGCCATTAGTGTTTTACTATATTCCAATAATAAGTCTGAATTGCTGCGTAATGGAAAGCTATAACTAATTTCTACTCCGTTTTGTGAATATTGGAACAGATTATTGGCCATATAATCGTAATGGCCTGCGGTGGAATGCAGGAGCTTGGCAATGTCATACTTTCTATCGCCGTAAATGCCAATACAATTATTGCCAAAGCTTCCACGGGGGTCTATCAGTTTTATTGTGTTGCTAAAAGTATCGTACAATATGTTGTTAAAACAGAAGTCGCCATGCATAATGCTGAAATCATCTTCGCTATACAAAGATTGTATTCTTTGCTTTATTAGTGGTACCAGCTGGGTGTAGTTTTTACATATCAATCCATTGATGTTAAGCTGTTTTGCAGTTATCAGAACATCATCTTGTGGCAATTGTAGCAAATATTCGTCTGTCCGGTTAATTGTTTTCTCGTAATAGAAATCAGCAAAAGCCTGTAGCCCTATGGAAAATTTGTATTTGCTCATGAATGTAAGAGCATATCCCAGACCATCAAATATTTTTTTCCATTGTGCAGGAACAATGGCACGGTATAGTTGGTATTCGGAAAGATTAGGATACCCATAGTATTCCATCATCACCTCGCCCTCTTTATAGCCACCGGGTAATATGCGTGGGTATAATATCTGTAAGGCAGCAGGCAACATAGCTACGTAGTTCACCTCGTTGGCCAGTTTTACTTTTTCTTTACTTTTTTTGGTGAGGATGCCTAAGTGATTATCTACAGATATGGAATTGAAAGAACGGCTGGACATGAGTTTTTTACGAGCATCAGCATAATTTATCTCGTGGCCGGTATCTATCCATTCACATTCCTTAAAATTAATTATCGTGTTTTCGCCTATTTTTTTCACTACTTCCAGCAGATCGGTCTGGTTGGTTATGCTATCAACTGTTTCTGTTAGGGATTTTCGTTCTGCATGAAAAATGCCAGTAAAAGCATGAAATGGTAGTGTATTATCATCTTTCTTAAATTTATAAATGGTTTGATCCCCATCGTTTATAATCCCTGAATAGTAATTGCTGGCCGATAGCGTGTTCTCAATGAAAACGGTATTCATGTGAGGGTAGGCTGTAGGTATGGTGGTGACCACATTTACCACAACAGTATCTTCTTTTATTATTTTAAGTGCCTGCGAAAGTGTTTGGTTAACCCCTGTACTGTTTTCTATTGTTATGATATTGAGCCCCTGATAATAGGCAAGCTCTTTAGATACTAAGGGTTCATCTTCTTTATTAATAACCAGGTAGATGTTGACAGGGTGGCTTTTATAAAAATCGACAATGAAAGACACACTACTCCTGGAAGCAATAGGTACCAGTGCGGGACTATTATATAGGAATGAAAATGACTGGTATTTATTTTTTACAGAACCTGCCGATAGTATTAATACCGCGGTAGGATGGTTGCTTTGCATAAGCGGCACGTTATAAATGACACTGCAATATCATAAATGATATTGCAGTGTCAAAATTTATCATTAAAAAATAAGAAATCAAATATGTCCTATCAAATTTTTCAGGTAATCGCCGTAACCACTTTTCTTATAAGTAGTTGCTAGTTTTTCCATTTGCTCGTCGCCTATCCAGCCGTTGCGGTATGCGATCTCTTCAATACAGCCTATTTTAAGGCCCTGGCGTTTTTCAATCACTTCAATGAATTGCCCGGCTTGTATCAAAGAGTCAAACGTTCCAGTATCCAGCCATGCTGTACCCCTATCCAGCACCCCTACTTCCAGCTTATTGTTTTCCAGGTAAATCTTGTTAATATCTGTTATTTCTAATTCACCACGGGGTGATGGTTTCATGTCTTTAGCATACTGTACCACGTTGTTGTCGTAAAAATACAGGCCAGGAACCGCGTAGTTAGACTTAGGTTTTACAGGTTTTTCTTCAATGCTTAAAGCCTTGAAGCTCTTATCGAATTCAACCACACCATATCTTTCTGGGTCATGTACCTGGTAGGCAAATACTACTGCACCATCTGGGTTGGACTTGCTTTTCAGCATTGTACCCATACCAGAGCCATGAAATATATTGTCACCTAAAACTAAAGCAGCAGGAGAGTTGCCAATGAAATCGGCACCTAAAATGAAGGCTTGCGCGAGGCCATCTGGGCTGGGTTGAATTACATATTCAAAAGAACAGCCAATAGAAGAGCCATCGCCCAGCAGTTTTTTGAAACCTGCCTGATCATCGGGAGTTGTAATGATGAGTATTTCCCTGATACCTGCCAGCAGCAGTGTAGACAATGGGTAATAGATCATTGGTTTATCGTAAACTGGCATCAGCTGCTTGCTAACAGCAATGGTAAGCGGGTAGAGACGTGTACCGGAGCCGCCGGCTAATATTATTCCTTTCATAGAGTAGTAAATAGTTAGTTGATAGTATGAATGAATTATTCTCGATTGCTACTATCCTGCGTACTGGTTGTTATAGTATTTTTGATAATCTCCACTGGTAACATGGTTCAGCCATTCTTCATTATTCAAGTACCAGTCTATTGTTTTACTTAAGCCTTCCTCAAATGTTACCGATGGGTACCAGCCTAGTTCTTTATTGATCTTGTTAGCGTCAATAGCGTAACGACGATCATGACCCGGACGATCTTTGATATAGCTAATGAGCTTTTCTGATGTGCCAGGCTCCCTGCCTAGTTTCTCATCCATTTCTTTGCACAACAGTTTTACCAATTCAATGTTTTGCCACTCGTTAAAGCCGCCAACATTGTAACACTCACCATTCTTGCCATTATGGAATACGGTATCGATAGCCCGTGCATGGTCAATAACATACAACCAATCGCGTGTGTACTTACCATCGCCA
Source organism: Bacteroidota bacterium (assembly GCA_013286835.1). Lineage (GTDB taxonomy): Bacteria > Bacteroidota > Bacteroidia > Chitinophagales > Chitinophagaceae > JABDEZ01. The sequence continues at coordinate 7,128 of JABDEZ010000015.1, read as the reverse complement.
TAAACAGGCAAAGGTTTGTGGGTGCAAATGTTGTTGATGAATAGAGGTATCAGCTTCTCAGGGAAATGATTAGGACCATAATTGTTAGAGCAATTTGTGATAACAAATGGTAAGTGATAAGTATTGCCATAAGCACGCACCAAATGATCGGACGCGGCCTTAGAAGCAGAGTATGGAGATTGCGGATCGTAAGGAGTTGTTTCCAGGAAGAAGCCTTCGTCGCCTAATGAGCCAAATACTTCGTCAGTTGAAACATGATGAAAACGTTTGCCGTCTTCGTTACCTTTCCACAAACTGCGTGCTGCGTTTAGCAGGTTGGCAGTACCCATTACATTTGTTTGTATAAATGCATTGGGGTCGGTAATAGAACGGTCAACATGACTTTCTGCAGCCAAATGTATCACACCGTCGAATTGATGTTTTACAAACAGCTCATTAATTACTGGGCCATCATTAATATCTTCTTTTATGAAGGTATAGTTAGGGGCATCCTCAATATCTGCCAAATTTTCAAGGTTGCCAGCATAAGTAAGGGCATCCAGATTATATATGTGGTAGTCAGGATATTTTTGTACAAACAGGCGAACAACGTGTGAGCCAATGAAGCCCGCACCACCTGTGATCAATAGTTTTTTTCCCATGGGGCGAAATTAATATTTATTGTTGCTTTTCACTAAGAGTTCGATGGTTATTGATAATTTAATAATCAAGCCTGCTTATTAAATTTAAACCAATTTGAAGCTCTCTATAAATTTAGTGGTGAAATTACCTTTCCTGAATTCTTCATTCTTCATCAACTGTATATGGAAAGGAATGGTTGTTTTTACACCTTCTATCACATATTCGCTTAAAGCGCGTTCCATAGTGTTTATCGCCTCTTCCCTTGTTTGTGCTACGGTTATGATCTTTGCAATCATAGAATCGTAGTAGGGTGGTATGGTGTAACCTGCGTATATGTGTGAATCTATACGCACACCATGGCCACCGGGGGTATGCAATACTGTTATCTTACCCGGGCTTGGACGGAAGTCATTATATGGGTCTTCAGCATTTATACGACATTCTATGGCATGCATTACGGGTTCGTAATTACGACCACTTATGGGTACTCCTGCAGCTATCTTTATTTGTTCTTTAACCAGGTCGTAGCTGATCACCTCTTCTGTAACACCATGTTCTACCTGGATACGGGTATTCATTTCCATGAAGTAGAAATTACGGTGCTTATCTACGAGAAATTCTACTGTGCCGACGCTCTCATAGTTGATAGCTGATGCAGCTTTAATAGCGGCTTCACCCATACGGTGGCGTAATTCAGGCGTCATAAACGGAGATGGTGATTCTTCAACTAACTTCTGATGGCGCCTCTGTATGGAGCAGTAGCGCTCACTAAGATGGCATACAGTACCAAACTGGTCGCCCGCTACCTGTATTTCTATATGACGTGGCTCTTCTACAAACTTCTCCATATAGATGCCATCATTTTTAAATGATGCACCGGCCTCAGCCTTTGCCTGATCGTATGCGCGTTCTATTTCGCTTTCTTCCCAAACTACACGCATACCCTTACCGCCACCTCCTGCAGTAGCTTTCAGTATTATAGGGTAGCCCATATCCTTAGCTATACTTTTAGCTTCAGCAACGCTTTCCAGCAACCCTTCAGAGCCTGGTATTACCGGTACTTTGGCGCGTATCATGGTTTCTTTGGCGGTCATTTTATCGCCCATGGCCCTTATCATTGAGGGGGTGGGACCAATAAACTTAATGTTATACTGGGCACATATTTCGGCAAAGTTTGCGTTCTCGGCCAAGAAGCCATAACCAGGATGTATAGCATCGGCATTGGTTATTTCTGCCGCTGCCATAATGTGTGGTATATTCAAATAAGAGTCGCTACTCTGGGGTTTACCAATGCAAACAGCTTCATCAGCAAAACGTACATGAAGACTGTCTTTATCGGCTGTGGAATATACTGCAACTGTTTTTATGCCCATTTCCCTACAGGTGCGTATGATGCGCAATGCTATCTCACCACGGTTGGCAATCAATATTTTTCTAAACATCTTTATAAAATTGCTCGGCATTTCCACAGTGTTATGTGATAGCTGCCGATGTTCACTTTGAAATGTCTTAGCTATATATAATTATTATATTCAATTCTATTCTATGGTAACAGTACTATGCATAAATAAAAAAGCTCAATAACCAATGGCGGTCAACATCATTATTATGATATTGTACCATTGAATTTATTGAGCCATTGATAATTTACGCAATTTCCACAAGGAAAAGCGGCTGATCGTATTCTACAGGAGAAGCATCATCAATAAGTACTTTAATGATCTTGCCTTTTATCTCGCTTTCTATCTCATTAAACAGCTTCATAGCTTCTATTATGCACAGTACCTGTCCAACATTTATTTCGTCGCCTACATTTACAAATACAGGCTTTTCTGGTGTTGGGCTGCGATAGAAGGTGCCTATCATAGGGGATTTTATGATCACTTGCTTATCGTTAGCAGGTGCTGCGGCTGGTGCAGGTGCAGCAGTTGAAGCAGCAGGTGCAACACCTGCTATTGCCTGAGGTGCTGCAGGAGCCATCAACTGAGGTTGTTGTGGCGGCATTACATAATGCGTTTCGGTTGTTTGGGCCTGTTTAATGGTAATTTTAAAATCACCTTCCTCAATTGTAAGTTCACTGATATTAGATTTGTTGATGACCTTTATCAGTTCTTGTATCTGTTTATACTCCATAATGAATATTTTAAGTTAATAAATAGGCACCTTTATTCCTTTACGCGCTCAATATAAGCGCCTGTTTTGCTATCTACTTTTATCAATTCATCTGTATCAACAAACAACGGAACCATAATGGTAGCGCCAGTTTCTACGGTTGCCGCTTTCAGCGCACGTGTTGCAGTATCGCCACGCAGACCGGGCTCAGAATAAGTAACGCGCAGGTTTACGTTTGGTGGCAGTTCAACACCCATTGGGGTTTCTGTTTCGGTATTTACCACTACAAAACATTCCTGACCATCTTTGTATAGGTCAGCACGATCTACCATAGTTTCGCTCATTACAATCTGTTCAAACGTGCTCACGTCCATGAGGTTAAAACCGCTCTCATCTTTGTACAAGAACTGGTAGGGACGACGTTCTACACGTACTGGAAATATGGTATCACCAGAGTTCCAGGTGTGTTCAATAGAGCGGTTGTTATCTACCCCTTTTAACTTAGCCCATACTTTTGCTGCGGCACGGGCGGTTTTGTTTTGTCCAAATTCTACTACTGAGTAAAGGCTGCCATCCAGTTTCAGGATCAAACCATTACGCATATCTGCTGTATTAGCCATTTATTGTTTTTTTGTACGGACAGCAAAAGTAATCATTAAAGGCAAAAACAGAAATAATAGATTTAAACGATTTTGCCCTCCAAAATCATTTTTTGGACAGGATTATTGCCATAATCATATGGAATATAGGCTAAAGAGGGTATTTTTTGAGTAATTATTAGGTTTGCTTTTTTTTCTGTTTTTATTGTTCCCAGGTCGTTTTGCAGCTCCATAGCTGCTGCACCGTTGATGGTTACAGCATTTACAGCCTCTTCCGGGGTCATCTTCAACTGGGTGCAAGCAATGGATAACAACAACGGAATATTACCTGACGGGCAAGATCCTGGATTATAGTCTGTAGCCAAACAAACAGGTAACCCGGCATCTATCATTTTACGCGCAGGCTGGTAATGCATACCCAAGAAAAAGGCTGCTCCCGGTAATAACGTAGGTATTGTATTTGAACCTTTGAGTGCCTCAATTTCTTCATCGCCTACGCATTCCAGGTGGTCCACACTTATGGCATTGTGCCTAACTCCTATTTGTACCCCGCCTGAATAGTGCAGTTGGTTGGCGTGTATCTTTGGTTTTAGTCCATATTTCCATCCAGCTTCTAATAATTGAGCGGTAGCATCGATATCAAAAAAGCCCTTTTCACAAAAAACATCCATATAGTCTGCAAGACCTTCGCCAGATACAATGGGCAATATTTTGTTGATAATTAACTCGAGGTATGCAGGTCTATTATTTTGATATTCAATTGGATAAGCATGTGCTGCCAGGAAGGTTGACTTTATTGTAGCAGGTGAATTTTCTTTTAGTTTACGTATTACCCGCAGCATTTTCAGTTCTCCTTCCAGATTAAGCCCATAGCCACTTTTTATTTCTATAGCTCCTGTACCAGTCGCAATTACTGCGTTGAGGCGATGCAATGCTTGTTCGTATAGTACTTCTTCAGAGGTTTCATTCAATTTACGTGCGGAGTTGAGTATGCCTCCACCGCGCCGTGCTATTTCTTCATAGCTAAGGCCTTTTATCCTGTCCACAAACTCGCCATCGCGTGGTGCAGCAAATACAAGGTGCGTATGAGAGTCACACCATGCAGGTAAAACACTTTGGCCAGTACAGTCTATCACTTCATCGGCATGGCTTTGCGGCTGATCTTCCATTTTGCCAAAGCTGTGTATTCTATGGTCTTCTATTAACAGCCATGCATTGGTAATGGAAGGTATATTGGCCATATCCTGACCATAAACTCTGGCTCTAGTAGCCGTTCCATCCTCGGTCTGAAAAAGACCGGATATATTATTAAGTAAGAGGCGCATTAATATTTTGTAAGATAGAATGTAAAATTGGCAGGCCCACGGTCTGCTGCAAGTGTTAGATTTTTTGCTGTAATGCTTTTTATCTGCATTACTATTCTGGCTTTATTTTTTATATCAGTAGTACCATTATCAAGATATAGAAAATAATTAGTGTCAATATTGTTGATAGAATAGGTACCTGTATTAGGGTTATTGCTATTCAAACTAACTGCAAATGTCCCGTCATTCTTAAAATTCCATTTTTGCCCCTTTGACTCATTTTTGTGAGAAAGGCTGTCTGGTACTCCAGGTGCCACCAGGCGTACAGAATCGACAACCCAGTTGCCTACTATTTTTTGCGGGTAGTTCTTATCTGTGTTGCATGCAATTAATGTGGTTACAAACAGAATGGCAATAGCCGGCAGTTTGAATGTTATATGTGTGCGCATTGCTGGTTATTTTGGTGAAAGTGGCAGGCAAATTTAAACGCATAAAAAGATTTATCGATAAAATTAATCAGACTTAATAAAATGATTTCGCTGGCACGGGTTTAATATACTACAGTTTGTAACATTAAATATGCACTTTATGAATACCAATAGGCTATCTGAAAAAATGGCAAAAGCACTCAATGACCAAATGACCAAGGAAGCGCATGCTGCTCAAATTTATTTGTCTTATGCTACGTGGGCCGACGACCAGGGGTATGATGGAATAGCTAACTTCTTATATCGCCATGCAAATGAAGAGCGCAACCATATGATGAAATTTCTGGAATATATACAGGAGCGCGGTGCAAGGGCACATATAACTGCCATACCCGCTCCAGACAGCGATCCTACGAACGTAAATGACTGTTTTGAAAAAGTATTTAAACAGGAAGTAGCAAATACTGAGGCTATATATAAAGTTGTAGAGCTGAGCTTTGAACAAAAAGATTGGGCTACCTGGAACTTTATGCAGTGGTTTGTAAAAGAACAGGCTGAAGAAGAAACCCTTGCTATGAACCTGCTGGATAAGATAAAGATAGCAGGCGGAGCTAATGCCAAGGATAGCGTTTTATATTCATTGGATAGGGATTTGGGTAATACTCCAGACGATGCTAAACTAGCGCAGGATGCTACAACCGATAATCCTTAGTTTATTTTATTGAAAGATTGACCTGGTAGCTGCTGTGAGCGCAGTTGTTGGTTATTTTTTTGTCATTTAAATTCATTTAGTGCCAAATGCCGCCTGTTATCCATATTTTGCAATAGGCAAAAGATGATGGCAGATCACGCTAAAAAGAAAATAACCTGGGAGAAATTATGGAGGCTATTCCTGGCTCCGGGTGAGCGTATTGAACTAAAGTCAAGATCAATAGCTTTTGGGGTGTTTATGGGGATATTACCTGTGTGGGGATTTCAACTTATAATAGGAATGCCCCTGGCATTTCTTTTTAAACTAAATAAGGCGCTGTTCTTTGTTTTCATCCACATAAGTATGTTACCTTTTACCCCTTTGTTCTGGATGGCTAGTCTGCTTGCCGGAAATCTGCTGATGGGCCGACCATTAATAATACATGACTGGCAACATATTTCGCTTAAAGACTTGAGGGCAGAAGGTGTATCGTTTTTCCTTGGTGGCATAGTGCTTGCCGTAGTGGCAGGTATTGCTACTTATTTCATTAGCATGGGCATACTATATTACAGAAGAAGAATGAAGTATGACCAAATTAAAATGAAAAGGGCCATGTCGTAAGACACAGCCCTTATTTATCAGATAATTTGGATTAACCCAAGTAAACTTTTAGTGCGTTGCTGTAACGTGCTTTCTGCAAACGTTTGATAGCACGTTCCTTTATCTGGCGGATACGTTCCTTGGTCAGGTCGTACTTTTCGCCTATTTCTTCAATGCTAGGACCGTGATCACCTTCGAGGCCAAAGTAAGCAGCCAGTATTTCGGCTTCGCGAATGCTTAATGATTTAAGTATGCGGCGTATTTCGTGCCTCAGAGAATCTTTCATTACATCCTCATCGGTATCGCTGCTTCCTTCCAACAGGTCGCCCATAGCCACATCTTCAGCTTCGTGCACAGGTGCATCAAGCGATGTGTGACGTGAGTTGCTGGTGAATATGTTCGTCACTTCCGTTTCGCTCATATCTAGTATCTCTGCCAATTCCTCGGTAGATGGTTCGCGTTCGTTCTCTTGTTCAAAAGATATGAATGCTTTATTGGCTTTATTATATGTGCCTATTTTATTTTGTGGCAGGCGTACAAGACGACCCTGTTCTGCCAGTGCCTGTAAAATAGACTGGCGGATCCACCAAACTGCGTAGGATATAAATTTAAAACCTTTGGTTTCATCAAAGCGCTGTGCGGCTTTGATAAGGCCGAGGTTACCTTCGTTGATCAGGTCACTCAGAGATAAACCCTGGTGTTGGTATTGTTTAGCCACAGATACTACGAAACGCAAATTCGCTTTCACCAATTTCTCAAGTGCGCGCTGATCG
>JABDEZ010000014.1:2081-41234 GCA_013286835.1 Bacteroidota bacterium | reverse complement strand
GCCCTGTCTGGTAGCCTGGCAAAGGTCGCGTATCAGCAGGGGATCGCGCTCTATGGCATTACCCACTACAATGACGTTTGCCCCAGCCTGGCAGTTAGCATATACTTTCTCAGGAGTATGTATGCCGCCACCTACTATCAGGGGTATATCGGTATGCATGCTTACCTTTTTAATCATTTCAGCAGAAACCGGGTTGAGCGCACCACTACCGGCATCCATATACAAAACATGTTTGCCCTGCATTTCTGCAGCCCATGCTGTGCATAAGGCAATTTCTGGCTTATTAGCAGGTATAGGCATAGCGTTGCTCATGTAAGAAACTGTGGTTTGTACACCGCCATCTATTATCATGTAACCAGTAGAGATCACCTCAAGGCCGCTGGCCTTTACTACCGGGGCCGATACTACATGCTGACCTATGAGTAACTCTGCATTGCGCCCCGATACTACTGAAAGGTAAAGGAGTGCATCAGCATAAGGAGTAACCTGAGCAGGACTACCTGGGAAAAGTATTACCGGAATATCGCTCTCTGCCTTGAAACTTTGTATGGATGCATCGAGCTGGTGGGCCATCAACAAACTACCACCAATAAAGAGGAAGTTAACCCCTGCATCATTACACAGTTCTGCCAGGTAGCGCATGTCGCTGGTAGATATTTTATCAGGATCAGCCAGCACTGCAAATGCGCTATCACCCTTTTTCTTAAGGTTGCATAGATCCTGATGTATTTTTCCCGTAGCCATATCGCGTATTTACTCAGGTGCAAAATTGCACTCTTTTTACGAGGGTTTATTATTTTTTAACTGATCACGTATTTCAATCAGCAATTTGTCGGTAGATGATATAGCAGGTGGTGGAGCTGCAGCAGCTTCTCTATCTAATCTTTTCCTCATATTAGCAATTAGCTGAACAAAAATAAATATACTAAAGGCTATAATGATGAAATTGACAATGGTCTGAATAAAATCGCCATAGGCGAGCACATTGGCACCGGCGGTTTTTGCCTGAGCTAAGGACTTGAAATCAGTTTCGCCTGCTTTGCCAGGTTTAAGCACAAGAAATTTGTCTGTAAAGCTTTCGCCTTTTCCAATCATGCCTACTAATGGCATAATCAAATCTTCAACAAGGGCTGTAACAATTTTACCAAAGGCCGCACCAATGATAACACCCACTGCGAGATCCATAACATTGCCTTTTACTGCAAAGGCTTTAAAGTCGCTCAAAAAACTCATAAGGATATGTTTTAGGGGTAAACATAATAAAAATCGCACTATTCTGCTACAAATAAATAGCTAATTCTACGATTGATAAAAATAAAATACCATGGAAACGATAATTATACAAAATGTTTCCATAGTTTTGCGTGGGAATATGGAACCATTAACTAAAATATTGAGTGCCTCAAGTGAATTGTTTAAACAATATGGGTTTAAGACAATTACTATGGATGATATAGCGCGCAGGGCTGGCATATCTAAAAAAACACTTTACCAGCATTTTGCAAATAAGGATGAGGTGGTGCATGAAACGGTGGTATCTTATGACGACGAGAAGATGAACAAATGCTACCAGGTAGTAGAGGGCGCAGTAGATGCTGTGGAAGCTATGGTGAAAATGATGGTAATGATGGATAGCATGTTTAAAGAGATCAACCCGATGGCGATGTTTGAGTTGCGCCGTTTTTACCCTGATACTTACACTTTGTTTAAAGACCGCCTGGAAAAGGACGATGTAGGTATGATGCGGGAAATGATAAACAGGGGGATAAGCGAAGGATTATTTCGCAAGGAAATAAACCCTGACCTGATGGCCAGACTAAGACTGGAAACAGCCATGATGATACTACAACCCAACCTACTTGTAAATGAACGTAACGACCTGCTATCTGTAAGCCTGGAAATAACCGAACATTTCCTATACGGCATAATGAACGCAAAAGGAATAGAATTATACTGCAAATACAAACAACAATACTTAAGCAAATAATAAACAAATGAAATATACACTAGCGCTTATATTTATAGCCCTGCTGGCGACAAACCTGCCCAGCAAAGCACAAGATGCCCCCGTGCCACTAAGCCTTGAAGACTGCATGACATATGCCATGAAGCATAACTATACAATAAAGAATGCAAGGCTGGATGTGCTGATACAAGACGCCCAAAACAAGCAAACTGTATCTGCAGCATACCCACATATCAGTGCTAAGGCAGAGCTGGACGATTATCTGAATCCACAACAATCTCTTGTGGATGTAAGCAGTTTTGCGCCACCCGGTACTGTGCCACCTGGTACCAAGGAGATAGAAAAAGTGGCATTTACATTGCCTTATGGCGGTACGGGGTCAATTAATGGATCGCAGATTTTGTTTGACGGTAGCGTGCTTGTAGCATTGCAGGCGCAGAAAACAATTATGGAATATGCCAGGCTGAATGGTGAGATAAGCGCAGAGACGATACGCTATAACGTATATAAAGCGTACAACTCTTTGGCAATTGCATACCGCCAGTACGACATCATTAAAAACTCACTGCAATATGCACGACAAATAGAACATGATATAACTGTAACACAACAGAGTGGATTTGCAGAACGTATAGATGTGGAACGCACCAGCGTACAGGTAAATAACCTGAGTACAGATAGTATAAAAGTGAGCAACATGCTCAATGTATCTGAAAAAGTGCTGAAATACCAAATGGGTATGGATATAAATACCCCTATAGTACTTATAGACACTAATGTAGAAGATACCAAGAACGAAGTAGCTAGCCTAATGGACGAAGATGAGAACTACAGCCGCGTACCGGAGTATAATTTCTTTACCACGCAGCTAAAGCTGAACAGCTATAACGTAAAACGCTACCAATTTGCAGCGCTGCCTTCTTTAAATCTTTTTGCAGCAGCGGGTGCAAACTATGCTTCCTATAGGTTCCAGGATATGTTTACTCCCAACAGTTATTTGTTTAACTCGGTAGTAGGGTTGCAATTGAACCTGCCCATATTTAATGGTTTTATGCGCCATAACCAGGTTAGGGAAGCTAAACTGAATGTTGAAAAATCGAAGAACAATATAGAGAACATAAAACTGACTATAGATTTCCAGGTAGCACAGTCGCGCACAACCCTGCGGAATGCTGTACTGGAAGCGAGGAACCAACATCGCAACCTGGACCTGGCTAATGATGTGCTGGACCTGGCACAGAAAAAATATAAAGCCGGGGTGGGCAGCAATCTTGAGGTGACACAAGCACAAACTGACCAATTGACCGCCCAAAATAATTACTTCAGCGCATTGCTAGATCTTATAAATGCAGAAGCAGACCTTAAAAAAGCATTAGGACTTTTAAAATAACCAAATCAATAATAAAAACACAAACATATAAAGCATGAAACGTCTTATTTATCTGATCATACCCACCCTTTTACTAGCCGCATGCGGCGGTAAACATACCGACAAAGCAAAAGAACTCAACGACCTTAAGAAACAAAAGTCTGACATAGAGGTAAAGATACATGCGCTGGAAGCTGCAGGTGGAGATTCATCTAAAAAAGCCACTCCTGTAATAACAATGCAGGTGCAACCCGTTGATTTTATAGGCTACGTACAAGTACAGAGCGCTATAACCGGCGACCAGAACGTATATGCCAGCCCACAAATGGCAGGCATAGTAACTGGTGTACTGGTACATGTGGGACAACATGTAAGCAAAGGCGAGAAACTGGCTACGCTGGATGCTGCTGCTACCGAACAACAAATACTGGGGCAAGATGCACAACTGGGACTTACAAAGACGCTGTACGAAAAACAACAACTGTTGTGGGCACAGAACATAGGCACGCAAGTACAGTTATTGCAGGCAAAAGCCAATTATGAATTTGCACAGAAACAAAAATCAGCACTAATTGCCCAGCGCAATATGTACACCATAACATCGCCTATAGATGGTGTGGTGGATATGGTGACCCTGAAAACTGGTGATGCAGCACAACCCGGAAGCCAAGGCATACGCGTTGTAAACACCACATATCTTAAAGCTGAAGCCAACCTTGGTGAAAACTACCTGGGCAAGATACACCAGGGCAATGCAGTAAAACTGTTATTCCCAGACCTGAATGATTCTATCAAAACGAAACTTACATATGTGTCTGAAGCCATAGACCCTTCATCGCGGACGTTCCTGGTGCAGGTAAAAATCTCTGGTAATACAAAGTTGCACCCTAACATGAGCTGCATCATGAAAATTGCCAACTATGAAAACAGCAAAGCCATTACGGTACCGGTATCTGTAATACAGAAAACCAGCAAGGGTGACGTCCTGTACGTAAACGAAAACAACAAGGCCAAAGTAGTATATGTGACCACAGGGCAGAACAGCGACGGGCAGGTAGAAATAACATCGGGCCTGCATGCAGGTGACCAGGTTATAGTTACCGGTTATGATAACCTGGATAACGGCGACCCAGTAAGCGTACAACAATAGTTTCCATTCACCCCGGCAATCTTGAAAAAGAAAAGATATGAAAGACGTATTCAAAGAGTTTAAACCGTCGAGTTGGTCTATAGACAACCGTACGGCTATATATATCATAACACTGCTCCTTTCCATTGCCGGCTATATGGCGTATAATGGATTGCCCAAGGAACAATTTCCTGATATCAAAATACCAAATATCATTGTGCAGACGGCATACCCTGGCACTTCTCCGGCAAATATGGAGAACCTGGTGACCAAGCACATAGAAAAGCAACTGAAGAACCTGACGGGTATCAAGAAGGTGACCAGCAATTCGTTCCAGGATTACTCTGTGGTCATTGCAGAATTTAATACTGGTGTGCAGATAGACAAGGCGAAGCAGGATGTGAAAGACGCTGTGGACAAAGCCAAGACCGACCTGCCCAAGAACCTGCCTAACCAACCTGAAATAAAGGATATAGACCTTTCTGAGGTGCCTATACTTTACCTCAACATATCGGGCAACTTTGACCTGAACAAGCTGAAAAAATACGCTGACCGCATAAAGGACAACGTAGAGGCCATGAGAGAAATAAAGCGCGTGGACATAGTGGGCGCACTGGACAGGGAGATACAAATAAACGTGGACCTATTCAAAATGCAAGCGGCGGGCCTCACTTTTAGTGATATTGAAAATACCGTAGCGCAGGAGAACGTATCAGCTACAGCCGGGCAGGTATCTATGAACGATCAAAAAAGGATACTGAGTGTAAAAAACGAATTTAAGACCGCAGACCAGATAGGCAATGTAGTAGTAAAGAACCCGCAAGGCAAGGCCATTTATCTGCGCGATATAGCCGATGTGAAAGACGGATTTGAAGAGCAGGCCAGCTATGCCCGCCTGAACGGGAAAAACGTGATAACGCTGAACGTGATCAAAACAAAAGGGGAAAACCTGATAGCGGCATCGGACAAGATAAATGACCTGATGGTGCAAATGAAAAAGGATGAGCTGCCTAAGGACTTGAACATTGTAATAACCGGGGATCAAAGTGAAAAAACAAGATCTACACTCACCGATCTTATCAATACGATCGTCATTGGCTTTATACTTGTTACCGTGATACTCATGTTCTTCATGGGTGTTACCAATGCTTTGTTCGTAGCCATGTCGGTACCGCTCTCGTGCGCCATTGCCTTCCTTGTATTGCCTGTAGTAGGGTTCACGCTCAATATGATCGTATTATTCTCCTTCCTGCTGGCACTGGGTATAGTGGTAGATGATGCCATCGTGGTAATAGAGAATACACACCGCATATTTGACAACGGCAAGATGCCCATAAAGCAGGCAGCCAAGATAGCTACAGGCGAGGTATTCATGCCCGTATTATCGGGAACCGCCACTACACTCATGCCGTTCATTCCGCTGGTGTTCATGCCTGGTATCGTGGGTAGTTTCTTAAAGTACCTGCCTATTACCCTTATCATTACCCTAGTGGCATCATTGGTGGTTGCCTATATCATTAACCCTGTGTTCGCGGTGGACTTTATGAAGGTGGAAGACCATGCACATGATATGGACAAAAAGAAATTCACCAAAAAAGACAGGGCTGTGATGATAGCCTTCATCATCTTCATCCTGTTGTTTTATGTATGCGGCTGGTTTGGCGCAGGCAACTTTATCCTGTTCATATACCTGTTCATACTACTGGAAAAATTTGTATTCTCGCGCTGGATACATATTTTCCAAAACAGGACCTGGCCTGCCTTTCAGGACTGGTACGCCAAATGGCTGAAAAAAGCATTGGCCCATACAGGTACGGTTATATTGATAACGTTCCTGGTCATGATATTCTCTGTAGTGCTGGTAGTGATACGTGGCCCTAAAGTGGTGTTTTTTCCAGAGTCGGACCCCAACTTTACATATGTGTACCTGAACCTGCCTGTAGGTACAGACCAGGCCTATACTAACACGGTACTCAAGAAACTGGAACTGGATGTAGATAAAGCGCTGGGTATAGACCCTAAAACAGGATTGGGGAACCCGATAGTAAAATCGGTGATAGCCAACGTAACCGTGGGCGCTGTAGACCCTAACAGTGGTGAAATAGGTGATTTCCCTAACAAAGGACGTATAACTGTAGCCTATGTAGAATTTGCGCAACGTAAAGGCATATCAAGCACCGAAATGATGGAAAAGGTGCGCAGCGCAGTGCAGGGTGTGCCTGGCGCGGAAGTGACCGTGGATAAGGAAAGCAGTGGTCCGCCATTGGCCAAGCCAATAGTAATAGAAATGACGGGCGACGACCTGGATACATTGGTAAGCACATCTGAAAAACTGAAACGTTTCCTGGACAATCAGCAGATAGCTGGTGTGGAAGAATTGCGCAGCGACTTCCAAGCACGCAACCCTGAGATAGTTTTTGACCTGGACAGGGAGCATATGAATACAGAGAACATTACTACAAGCACAGTGGTAAGCAACTTGCGTACTGCGGTGTTTGGCAAAGAGATCTCCAGGTTCCGCGACCAGAACGATGATTATAAGATAACCCTGCGCCTGAACGAAGCACAGCGCGGCGATATAGATGCCATACGTAATATGCCGATAGTCTTCAGGGATATGGGCATGGGGGGACAAATAAGAACTGTACCTATCAGTGCCTTTGCAGATGTACATTATGCAGTTACTTATGGCGGCATCAAACGTCAGAATCAAAAGCGTATCATCACATTATCGTCCAATGTGCTTAATGGCTTTACACCTAATGATGTTGTAGCTGCCGTGCAGCAACAACTGAATCAATACAAAGCACCAACAGGTATAAGTGTGCGCATGGGTGGCCAGCAAGAAGACCAGATAGAAATGATGAACTTTCTGGGCAAGGCGTTCATGATATCAATAGCTATGATATTCCTGATACTGATGCTGCTGTTCAACTCCATAAGCAAGACCATCATAATATTGAGCGAGGTACTGTTCAGTGTGGTAGGGGTACTGCTGGGACTAGGTATATTTAAAACAGGGTTCTCTATAGCGCTCAGCGGTATAGGTATAGTAGCACTTGCCGGTGTAGTAGTACGTAATGGTATATTGCTGGTAGAGTTTATGGATATGATGCTGGCAGAAGGCATGAGCGAAATAGATGCGCTCATAGAAGCCGGCCGTACCCGTATGACACCGGTACTGCTGACCGCTACCGCTGCTGTACTGGGTCTTATTCCACTGGCCGTAGGTATGAACATAGATTTCGGTGGGCTGTTCCAGCACCTGAAACCAAACATATTTTTTGGTGGCGATAGCGCAGCCTTCTGGGCGCCGCTGGCATGGACCATGATCTATGGATTGAGCTTTGCAACATTCCTTACGCTTATACTGGTACCTGTGCTTTGCTTAATGAGCTTCCGCTTTAAAAGGTGGGTGAAGAAAATAGGCGGCAAGGTGAAGGCTGCTACTGAATAAACTTAAGTACCCGCCATTAAATAAGAAGGCTGCCCATAACGGACAGCCTTCTTTGCATTTATAGCTGATCATTAAAAGTTCCCTCTACCTGACATCAAATATAAAAGAAGTATTTTTTACATGCGGGAGAAATATCGATATTACACAGCATATTATTACTATTATGGCCATACCAAAATATGCTGACAAAGTAGCCTTATATGAGAAAATGGTGGCTACCAACCCTGCTATAGAACGCAAAGGTGATACTATGCCTTACACCTCTGTAAATGGCAACATGTATAGCGTGGTATATAAGGATGGCACAGTGACCTTACGGCTGCCCGAAGAGGCACGGACAGTTTTTATGAAAAAATATAAGACCACTCACCCGGTGCAATATGGCGCTGTGCTAAAAGAATATGTGGTGATACCGGATATATTGCTGAAGAAAACTGCTGAACTGGAACCCTATTTTGACTTGAGCTACGAATATGCCTGCTTGCTGAAAGCCAAGCCTGCAAGGAAAAAGAAGGGACCAACGGAAGAATAAAAAAACCGTACTGAATATTGCTTCAGCACGGCTATGTATCCTTTAATATATAAGGGTAAATTTTCCTCTTTCTCTACCGGAGGATATTTTTGTAAAAGATTGAATAGGACGATATTAACTTACTGCAAGAACTACACAAAGTATGATAGCTGCAAAAAATGAGCTCTTTATTGCTGTAGCGTAGTGTATCATTATTGCTTCCATTTGTACCGTGTTTTTAATTACGATACAAAGATGAAGCACTACAGCATACTTTCATACTAATGAAGCCTGCTTAACATGGGCTTTAAAACAGGTTAACAACCTATTCAAAGCGAGTTAACAAGCGTTTAGGAAGAAAGAAATGCAGCGTTAATAATGCATGCTGCATCTTACAGCACCTCTAGTATATTGTATTGCAGATTTTTGAAGCTGAATGCATCTTTGGCACTAAGGCCGGTCATTGCTTTGCCAATTGGCGAGGCTGGAGATATGGTGTGGTATTTTTTACCATTGTACTGAAAAGCTCCCGCACCGGCAGCCATGTAGTAATTGCCGCGACTGGTATGCACTATGCTACCCTGCCCTATGGTATCTGTAACAGCAGCCGTGGATGTGTGATCGAGCACGGCTTTTATTTTGTTGAGTTCGTTCAGGTTGGCCTGGTGCAGATTAAGTTCCTGTTGCAGCATTTCGCGGCCCGTTTCATATTTATCTCCTGCACTGCTCTTGGTTTCGTTGGCCATAGCATCATGTACCTGTGCCATGGCGGCATATACATCATTTATTCGGGCTGCAATATGGTTGTAGCACAACCGGTGCAGCTCCTGGCGCAGGCTCATTGATTATCAGCGCTACTAATAATTAGGATAGTGATAATGCAGGTATTTGCGCGGATGGTAGCGGCCGTGGTCTACATCATCGTACAGTCTTTGACGCGGATAGTAATACCCCCTGCGAGGATATGGCGATAACCTGCAACTGCTGAATTCTATCAGGATGAGGGTTAACATTACTAAGGTCAAAAGCATTTTTTTCATGAAAGCTCAAATTTTACATGCAATTGTTAAAACTAATAATTTAATTCAAAAGAATCAGCATGTTGTGCCATAAAAATATAAAATCTCTTCTTA
The DNA here is from genome assembly GCA_013286835.1 of Bacteroidota bacterium. GTDB lineage: Bacteria > Bacteroidota > Bacteroidia > Chitinophagales > Chitinophagaceae > JABDEZ01. Next base: position 31,669 of record JABDEZ010000014.1, on the reverse strand, counting down.
TTTCACTGTAAACTGCAAAAGCTGCCCATTGGCAGCTTGCATAATCTGACTTATCCTGTTTATTTGGCCGTTACAATGATCTGGTATGTAGGCTGTACCGGTGCATGTTGCCACGGCACATGTGTAGCACTTACATTATTGTAATGATCTGCATTCCACCCCGTACTGGCAGTATAGCTGTTGTTGGTTAGCGGAGCCAATTGTGCCTCAAGAGGAGTATAATTCTGATAAGAACAGGACGCCAATCCTGTTAAGAGGAATGCGGAGAGCAGATATATTGAGATTAGCTTTTTCATAGATCACGTTTTTCGGTAACACTTATAGCTATAACATTATATAAAAAACCATGCCAGCACAGTACCCAAAACAGACTCCATACCTATTAAACAAGTGTGCTTCTGCCACTTAAAAACAATGATTTGTGCATGACAGAAATAATTATTTCCCTGAATGATAAACTTTGAAAGGCCCTCCTAGTCAAGTATAAGGAGTATTTCCACAAAACAGCTGGTATGTTTTTAGTACCGGCCAAACAAAAATCTACCATCATGAAAAAAACATTATTATCACTACTGGCATTGTGTGCCGGTTTTGCAGTTTTCGCACAACGCGTTGAGCCAGGCACTATAAAACCTGCGCCATCTTTAACCCGTGCACATGCAACATCTTTGATGAGCAGGAATAACAATTTAACTGCGGCCAAGACAACTTATGTAAACACGGCAGACACCTTTTACCTGTACAATAACTATGACAGTCTTCTTTTTGATTCCTCTGCTTTGTATGCTTATGGAGTGAACAGCCCGGCCGACAGCGGGTATGTATTTGGGACCAACGCCTATGGCGACAATGGTTTTGCTGAATATTTTTATGGCGGATACAGCGCTGATACAAGTATTGACATTATTGGGGTATATAGTGACTGGGGAGGAACCGTAAACCCTAACAGTACTAACAGTATCACATTCAACTTATGGACGATTGACACAAACCTTAATCAACTTTCACAAAATAGTTATTTGACGGGCCTGCCAGGCAGCATATTTGCGTCGAGCCAGGCGGTGCCTCTTACTGCGCTTAATTTAAATAACCCTGCTGCAGGCACACTCACCTTTTTTACTAACCCAATACCCAACCTTCAAAGCAATTTTTTCCTGGGATATACGATCACCTATTCGCCAATAGCACTGAATGGTGACCTGATTGGCCTCCGCTCCACACCAGATGGTACCGGTTACGGTCCGGGCGGCTATACAATAGATAACCAAGGCGATACTATCATCTTTTCGCAAAATGCTATATTGAATAGTGGCCAATGGTATGACGGTTATGAATACCTGTACAAAGATGTAAACCTATCTTTATTACCCATTTATTTTATAGACCCCACAACCAGCGTAAAAGGTGTGACCCGCAGCAATCTCACTGTTTTTGGTTGTGCACCAAATCCGGCTGTGAACAGTACTAATATCAGTTTTAGCCTGCAGCAAAATGCAGATGTGACCATACAGGTACTAGATGCAAGCGGCCGCGTAATGACCACCATTCAACAACCTGGATCAATTAGCGGAGCACATGTGGTAAATGTATCAACCGAAGGATGGGCAGCAGGCAACTATGTATATATAGCACGTACCAGCACAGGTACTGCCATAGCCAGCCAGCTTACTGTTATTAAGTAATTTTATATTAATTTGTTTGTAAGAGCCACCTGTGCGGGTGGCTCTTTTTTCATTATGTAATCAGCACCTACTTTTTCTTCCCAAAAAAGTCTTTCAGCTCACGGCTCATTGCTTCGCCGCGTTTTTTAAGGTCGTTCAGCTCTGTGTGTACATTACGGGTAATGTCGTGAAACGTCATTGGGTTGCCACCTGTCATATAGCTCAGCTCTTCGGGGGTACGTGCAAGCGGTATTACCGCCCACGCTATGAGGTATGCAACTAACCCCATACCTAATGTCAGGAAAAGAACAACAAAAATAAGGCGGATGATAACCGGGTCTATATCAAAGTAAATGGCCAGGCCGCTGCATACGCCACCCAGCACTTTGTCATTTGGGTTACGGTACAGGCGGTCGCGGGTATAATCTGTTTTGCTATAGTTTTGGTTACTTGTTTTTTGTTTAGCTGCCGGTACGTAAGGAACCATACTTTTATCCTTATACATATCATTACCATCATTAAGCTCGCTTGCAGGACCCAGGGTATCTATCACCTTAGCCACATCGCTGCGCAGTATGCTGTGTGCACCAGCCTCAAGCCTTATATAAAACAACTCGGCTATCCGGCTTTCTATATCGCTGATAATTTCATCATTACCTTCTTCGCCTGCAAACTGGCGCTCAAGAGCAGTAATGTACTCCTTAAGCATAAGGTAAGCGTCTTCTTCAATAGGTATGAGGCGACCGGCAATGTTTATCTGAATAATGCGTTGCATAAAAAAGTGGTTTTTGTTGTTTGTTTATAAAAGTGAAGTGGTTAAATAGTTTACTGCATTGCTTAGTTCATCCCAGGTGGCACGCAGGTGTGCGTAAAATTTTATACCATCGCGGGTGAGGCTGTAATATTTTCTTGGAGGACCAGAGGGTGATTCCTCCCACCGGTAGTTGAGCAAGCCTGCATTTTTCAACCTGGTAAGTAAAGGATATAACGTACCCTCCAGCACTACCAGCTTTGCTTCTTTAAGTTGTGTGAGTATATCGCTGGGATAAACCTCCTTCTGGCTGAATATAATACCCAGTATGCAGAGTTCCAGCAACCCTTTGCGCATCTGCGATTCTGTATTATCTATGGTCATGTTCACTGTATTTTCAAATCAAAGATACGTATTGCACAGTATTATGCAATACATAGTACTGTATTTTTCAAATATTTTTAATTGCAATTAAATAAATCTCAATAATAGCATAATCATCTAAGCTGAATGCTGCTATAATTATCCTGCATAAACAATAACATTATTATAGTTTTGTTGCACCATAATGGCCAGTAAAATGAATTACAAGATCGTACAACCTACAGACCTGGCTTACTTTAAAAGTATAGCCGGTTGTAGCACTTATACTGACGAGGAGCAGCTGCAACGTTGCGCAGCAGACCAAACAGAAGACTTGCACTATATGCCAGAAGTGGTGCTGCAACCTACCGATACAGAAGGAGTAAGCGCCATATTGAAATACTGCAACGAACAGCACATACCCGTAACGCCACGCGGTGCCGGCACGGGCCTTAGCGGCGGCGCACTGCCTGTAAGGGGTGGTGTGGTGCTGGATATGCGCCGGTTTGATAAAATACTGAATGTGGACACACGCAACTTCCAGGTGACAACACAACCTGGGGTGATAACACAGGTATTGCAGGAACATGTAAGGGAGTATAAACTATTCTATCCACCAGACCCTGCCAGCAAGGGATCGTGCTTTATAGGGGGCAATGTATCTGAAAACTCAGGTGGGCCACGAGCTGTAAAATACGGAGTTGTGAAAGATTATGTGCTGAACCTGGAAGTGGTGATGCCCAATGGCGATGTGATGTGGACGGGGGCTAATGTACTGAAGAATGCTACAGGCTATAACTTAACGCAGCTGGTAGTGGGCAGCGAGGGTACCCTGTGCGTGATCACCAAAATAGTATTGCGGCTGATACCCGCTGTAACAGAGAACATGTTGCTACTGGTACCCTTTCGCAGTGCGGCAGAAGCATGTGCGGCAGTGAACGCCATATTTCTTAAAGGTTATACCCCATCTGCACTGGAGTTTATGGAGCGCGATGCATTGGAATGGAGCATGCGCTACGTGGCATCTACAGGTATTTCTCTGCCCGATGATATAACCGCTCATTTACTGATAGAGGTAGATGGCAACAATAAGGAACAACTCTATAAGGATGCTGAAGCTATTGCAGAGATAGTGCAAGGCTATGATATAGATGAGATACTGTTTGCCGATACCCACGAACAAAAAGAAATGCTGTGGACCCTGCGCCGCAAAGTGGGCGAAGCTGTGAAAAGCAATAGTATATACAAGGAAGAAGATACCGTGGTACCGCGTGCAGAACTGCCGGAGTTGCTTGCTATAATAAAAAGTATTGGTGCTGAATATGGTTTCAAATCGGTGTGCTATGGGCATGCGGGCGATGGTAACCTGCATGTGAACATTGTAAAGGCTGATATGAGTGACGACGACTGGAACAATAAGCTGCCACTGGGAATACGTAAGTTATTTACAGAAGTGGTACGCATGGGTGGCACCATAAGTGGAGAGCATGGTATAGGGCTGGTGCAGAAGGACTATATGGATATAGCCTTTAGTAAGACACAGCTAACATTGATGAAGCAGATAAAGGAGGTGTTTGACCCGAATGGAATATTGAACCCGGGGAAGATATTTGTTTAAGAAAAAACAACAAATAGTACAAGCTGCTGAAGCCTAAAAAGATTGGTGAGGTGATGGGTTAACCAATACGCATTAATTAACAATTAGCATCCAAAAATATATTCTATGCCCAAACAACACAACTACCCCGTCACTGTAACATGGACCGGCAACAATGGCACAGGTACATCGGCTTACGATGCTTATGAACGAAGCCATACGATAAGTGTTGTAAACAAACCAGACCTCCCAGGTTCAGCAGATACTCCTTTTCGTGGTGATAACACGAAGTACAACCCTGAAGACATGCTAGTGGCATCGCTGAGCACCTGCCATATGCTATGGTACCTGCACTTATGTGCCGACGCGGGCATTATTGTAACCGGGTACGAGGATAACGCAACAGGTATAATGGTACAGCCCGATAATGGGCCGGGGCATTTTACAGAAGTAACCTTGAACCCTATAGTGACGGTAACAGAAGACCACATGATAAACAAGGCAAATGATCTGCATGACAAAGCGCATGATTGTTGCTTTATAGCTAACTCAATGAATTTCCCAGTACATCATAAGCCTACCTGCAAAACAAGTGTATAATAAGAGGCTAATGGGGAGTAGTATGAGATGTATTTAATGCGGAAACGAGACTAACTTTTCTTATACACATTCCATGTATCAATACCGCCTGCAGTATCCTTTAGTATAAGCTGCGTATTGGAGATCAGGTCAATGTGAAAAATAATGACACTGCTTGTAGTGTCTATTATTCTTAAGTAAGTATTGTCTGTACTCACCGCCCATTGAAAGGGTATAGGATAATTGCCCAAATCAGCACCGATATCGGAACCGCTGCCATCTGAGTTAAAAAGTCTATAGTCGTTTAGGGAGTCTGTATAGGTAATTTCGTTGCTATCGAGGATGCCATTGCCATTTTTGTCAATGGCAGTTTCTTCAGATTTCCACCTCGCCTCCAGCATGCCTTTTACGCCGCCTGACGAAGATTTTTTACAGGACACAAACAGGCATAAGCCAACTGCTATAACTGAGAGGGATAAAATGTACTTCATAACCCGGGATAATATCATCCCAAATTACATCATTTTGCGGTGTAAATAAATTATTCAGCTGTGCCTACCGGTAAGTTTCCTACAGGTATATTATTGAGCGCTATGTAACCTGCTTTTATAGCATACACTACGATGGATGCCCTGTTATAAACTTTGAATTTCTGGAATAAAATATCGCGATAGCCATCAACAGTACGAACGTTAACGTTCATTTTTTCAGCTATCTGGTGATAGTTGAGATCTGTACAGCAATATCCTAAAAATTCTACCTGGCGTGCAGTTATACCCAGCAAGGTCACTTCTCTCTTCTTTACCTGGTTGAGCACATCTTCCGGGAAAATATCAGAAAAGTAGTAGCCTTTGCTGGCAATTTCCCTGATAGCCCTGATGAGTTCCTCTGGTTCGCTGTTATAAAGCACATATCCACTTACCCCGTTAGCCATCATACGCAGCACGCTGTGCCTGGTATTTAACGGTGATAAGATGAGGATCTTCATTTTCGGAAACTCTTTCTTTATTTTCCTGCACAACTCATAGCTGGTAAGCTTTTGCATGTTGATGTCAACAATGCAAATATCCGGCAGCTTGTCAGCAGCTTCAAGATTGTAGAAGTATTGTTTTGTGTTATCGAAGTCGAAATCGATCACAATATCTTCAGCCTTTTGCAACAGCATGCCGATACCATTACGAACTAAGGTATTTGTATCTGCAAGAGCGACATGTATGGGATAACCGATCATAATTAAAAAGATAAGTAAGTAAATTTATTTCTTATAGAGGTACTATTTTGTTTACGAATTGTTAATGTAAAAATATTATTGTAACATCTATATAAATACAATAATACATAAAATACTAACAAACAGTGCAAATTAAACAAAATAAGTACTGTAATTGTTTAAATAAAATATAAAATCCATTAAAATGGTCTTCCTGACGTTAGCTTAATGACAGGCTGATGCAGGAAAGTCAGTTTTTTAAATATACTTAAGAACATGTTACCTGCAAGCTGTTTTTCAAAAATACGTTGTAATATCCTTCCTGCAAAAATACGAAAATAGAATTTCTTACACCATTCTTTGTTATATACGTATTCCATCTGCTTACGGCCGCCTGATATAAAAAAATTATCTACTGCTCCAAAAGCTATTTTGGCGGTATGCAGGGCAATGCTCATTCCATTGCCACACAAGGGCGTGATCATACCTGCTGCATCGCCCAGCAGCAATACATGGTTTAGTACAGTATCCTTCTTCCTGAAGCTGATTTGCGATATTGTAACCGGGGTATCATAAAGAAATTCGGCTTCTGAAAATATCTTCCCAAGTGCAGGATTTTTCATCAATACATTTCGTTCCATTTCAGCAATATCATTGCCATTTTGCTTAAGATTTGCAGCAGTAGTAAGGTAACAGAGGCAACATTTGTCATCTTCAATACGCGATATGCCACAGTAACCACCATTAAAATTATGCAAGGCTATCAGATTATCGGTCCACGGCAAGCGCACGTGATATTTCACACCTATGTAGTTATCCAGCCCTTTCTGCTTTTCTTTAATAAAAGAGCGGTGCCACTTCACATCCATATTAGCGCGCTTGCCCCATGCACCACACACTATTTTTGCAGTATATTGCCTGGCAGCAGCAAGTACAGTGAAGCCATCACCATCAAACAACACATCATCAACACGGGTTTTTACATTAAGCACAACACCACATGCTACAGCTCTTTTTGCCAGCAGATCATCCAGCATATAACGACTGATACCGAAGCCCCCCTGGGGCAAATCAGTAAACATCTCGTTGCCATGTACATCAGTAAGTAACAGCTTATTGATGACTGGTAACTTCATATCAGAAAGGAGGATGCCCAACTGTTCCAGGAAAGGGAAACTTTCCATGCTTATATATTCACCACAAACTTTATGTCGGGGATAATCATCTTTTTCAAATACAGTTACCGTATGGTGTTGCTGAGCCAGCAAAATAGACAAAGCAAGGCCTGCCAGACCACCCCCAATAATGATAACATCCGATCCTGTACTATTCATCATGATTGACACAAACTAGATAACGAAAAGCCCACTCGTGAGAGAGCAGATATGCCGGTATCCCGGCCTTTTGTAAAAGAATTTTCCATTCAGGCTTTGTAAAAGCACGCTTCACAGAAAGCGGACCATCATTCTTCACATATTTTGATGAAGAGAAAATTGAGGTCAATAATTTTATAGAATAGTACGCAACAGGATGACGCTGCAAGTCGTTAATAAAAAAACCAAGTTTGCTATTAGTCTCCAGCCATATCAATTGCCCATTCAATTGTGCATTTGTAAAATGATGGCAGAAGAGAGACGAAAATATAACATCAGGTTTTATATCATCAGGCCATTTTGTTTGCCTGTAATCGCAACATATCCATACGGTATCCAGGTCGCGTACTTTTCTTGCCGCATACATGGTGCATTCAGGTTTTATATCTATGCCTATAAGCCTGTATTTTATGCCGCTCTCCAGTAGCACTTTACGAATGGCAGACAGGTTATCACCACCCCCACAACCTATTTCTGCTATTACTATAGGCCTGTCCCAATCTTTGTATTTATTAAGGAAATGCTGCAAGCCCTTTTTAGTAATGTTATGGCCACCAAGCAAAGTGTTTATGGTATCCAGCTCAGCCAGGTTAAGATGCATTTCGCTGTAAGGTATATTATCAGCATCCAGCAGCTCAGGAGTATTGTTGCGGTATTTAAAGCTCATGTTTATACTATTGTCAGGATCATACTTTCCATGGTGAGCCCGGGACCAAATGCAGCTCCAAATATATGTGCCCCTTTTTCAGCTTGGTGCTCCTTCCATATTTCGTTAAGTACAAAGAGAATGGTTGGTGACGACATATTGCCATAATTACGCAATATCTGATAAGAATACTTTACATCTTCATCAGTAAGCCCCAGCCCTGCAGCCAGGCATTCTAAAATACGTTTACCACCGGGGTGAATACTCCAGTACTTTATATCGTCGTCAGTCAGTCCCGCTTTTTGAAGCGCCCGTTTTTTAAGCGGTACAATATCGGACTTGAAGATATCGGGGACTTCGCCTGAAAGTGTCATTACAAATCCTGTTGAAGATATATTCCAGGTCATATCATTCTTTGAATCCTTGATCACCTCCGCATAAAAGCTGTTGAGTTGTATGCCGGGGTTAGGATCGCTATCTGCTGATACTAAAACTGCTGCACAACCATCAGCAAACAGTATAGGTGATAGTATAGCCTCTGGGGTATATGTTTTCTGAAAGTGCAGGGTACATAATTCAGTACATACCATCAGCACCTTTGCTTCAGGGTGTGCAAGTACTATATCGTTTGCCTGTTTAAGACCATGTACAGCTGCATAGCAACCCATAAAATTGACCGTGCTACGGCTTACTGATACCGGTAATTGTAAAGCATGCATCAGTGCCAGTTCAAGACCCGGTGCACTAATGCCAGTGCAGCTTATAGTGATAAGATGTGTAATATCGCCAACTGCCGCTATACCCGCAATACATTTAAGTGAAGCATCGAGCGCAAGTCCGCAGGCATGCCGGTCAAACCATTCCATCCGCTGCTCTACATTGGGAAAAGGTTCCATACCAACAGTTTTAGGGTAGAATTCCCATTCTTCCATCTCTACAGAATAATCCTTTATTACCGAGTAGCGACTCTCTATCCCACTTTTATTATAGAGGAATTTTAACACCCTTCTTTCATTATCACCAATATCGCTATAAGCCAAGTTCATAAAACGGCATATGCCATCCTGATTGTGCTTATACGGCGGTACAACAGTAGCGATCGATATTATTTTGGCCACGAATTTCCAGTATTGATTGTAAAGGGACAAACCCAATGTTCACTTACAGATCCCTATTGTAGCTATCTGATTCCTTAACCATAGTAAATTTCGTGCCTGCTTTATTTAAAGTGGTAATTATTATTCTATTTCTTTTGCTTTAGTTACAATTTCCCTTATTACTTCATCCAGGTATTGAGTAGTTTCTTTTATTCCTTCCAGTACTGTTTGATTGGTAGCATCATGAGGCTGCTCCATGTTGAAGAGCTGCACCAACCCTAATATTGTTGATACAGGGCCCCTGACTTTATGAGATTGTATCCATGCTATTTCCCGCATCTTCTGATTTTGCAGCTCTATTTTTGTCAGATGTTCTCTCGTATTGGTAATATCTCTTGAAAAGCACGATACCCCTACTACGTTATTTTCAAAATCACGAATGGGGTTCATACTTATTTCGGAATAGGTGACACCAAGTAGGCTGCTGTATGCCTCTACTACTTTAAAAGACAAGCCTTCAAAGGCACGCGCATATATTGTTGCCCAGTACCCTACTGTCTCTACACCAAAAATTGCCTCTGTTATCTTAGTACCCATCTCTTCCTTAGACTTCCCATGCGATTTAGTGACAGTATCCCAAAAAGCCTGATTGGCTACCAATATATTCAGGTCTCTATCAACAGACCATATAATATCTGATGTTGCATTCATAATGGATAGCAGGTTTTGCCGATCAGTAAAAACCTTCTCTTCCAATTCCTTTCTTTTGCTTACATCTTTAAGAAATATAGTTAGTCCATTACTGTTGGGATAGGCGCTGGAGTACACCCATTTATTTATGTTTGGCGAAAAATATTCTGAGGCTACTATCCTTTTTTCCTCTATTGCAAGGTGGTAATTCCTATACATTTCCGGATCCCTTCCAAGTGGAAATACCTCCCACATATTCTTGCCAAGCAGTTGCGATCGCTCCACATTAAAAAGCCGCTCAGTAGCTGGATTTAAATAGGTAAAATTCCAATCTTTGTCCACACTATATAAGCAGTAACTTGTAGATTCCAATATATATTCAAGCTCTTTTGTTTTCTCTTGAACATTGACCTCAGATGTTACTAACATCGTAATATCCACTGTTATCCCTGTAATCAGATCTTTGCCATGATCGCCTCCTTTCACCCTTACACCTCTCCCCTTCAAATGCCTCCAATCACCAGTTTTATGCTGAAACCGAAAGGCGTATTCCTGCAAGTCATTAGTATCCTTCATTTGCTGAAATGCACGCAGATAGGTTTCTTTGTCATCAGGATGTATGTTGTCTATAAAAAGGGAATGATCGCGAATAAGCTGTTCGCGGGTATAACCAAAAACTGTTTCGCAGGCATCATTAACATACTCCAGTGTAAAATCTTCTGTATTCTTACACCAAATCACTTCATTGAGCGCAGTAAGCATCAGCTCATATGTTTCACCCTTACTATAATCAGCTAGTTTCTGTGGAGGTGCAATTTTTCTCCGCGTTATTATCTTTTGTATCGCAATAGCAAAATCGTTGTCCACCTGCGATAGAAGAACATAATCATCGGCTCCAGCCTGTATTGCATGCATGCCTTGCTCGTCATTATGCGCCACAAACAAAACAGAATGGCCAGTTGTTATGGACAAAGAAATACTCTGCTGTACATGATTTGAAAAAACAATAACTAATAAAAAGTTTTGAATATTGATTTGGTCTGTAAACTCTTTGCTTGTTACAGCATGAACCATACACGAGGGATAAGTATTCTTTAGGATCATAGTAATACGGGTATGTTGCTCCATACTACTAGTTACTACTAAAAAAATGCTCCATTTTATTGATATATTTTTATATTATTACTATATACATAACTTCTGTAATCACCAGAACTGCCTAAATCATAATAATTTATCTAATTTATGCTAATTTTCTAAGCGCCATTATATCTATATACTTTTTTTACCAATAGGCTTAAAATAAATAACATTAAAAGCGGGATAACCATGCATCAACAACAGGTATAAACCTGAAAAACTCATTATCAGCACAAGTTAGGTTAAATGAAAACGTTGATGCGGCATCCAAAGCATGAGCAAGATTGAACCCCTTTTGTGGACTGGTTAAAAAAAAGTTTTTCCTGTACAGGTAATTACCCAAATATTCCTGTTCTGTCTGACCAGGGGTAGGTATTAAGATGGCTTTTTTATTCAGCCTTGCAATATCCATAATTGTTGAATAACCGGAACGACAAATAACCATAGCAGCCTGTTCTGCCAGCTGTTGCAACATAGTACTGTTTACCTGGGCATACCAAGTAATATGTGCAGGAATCTCTTTGCGAGTTTTACCTGCATTTCCCTCTATAAAAATAACTTTACCCGTGTGTTTATGTGTTTGCTTCCATAGTAAATCTGCAAGTATTGTTCTTTGTGGTTCAGGGCCAGAGAGTAGTATAAGGAGTGCACTGCCTTCTGCTGCATTTTCCGGCTTTCTCAGTTGCGATAAAAGCCCTATATAATAAGAATAGGAAGGGATGTGAGCAGGAAGGCTTAATTGTCCGGCAAGGCCATTGACGGGCACATCAACGATCCACCGTTCACTAAAGTTATTTAGAAACCTATAGTGCAGGCGCTGTAGCAAACTATCTGCAGGATTTCCCCATCCCGTTTGTATGCGGAGCTGGTGGGTCATTATTACCGACGGTATGCCTGCGCTATACATGCCATAACGATTATCTGATATAACCCCATCAAATTGCCGTACACTTAACAATTTGTCCAGCCATTGTTTTTCCTTTTTTATTGTCCGTAATATTTTAGGAATCTGCAGCAGCAGATGTGCAGAGAAAGTGCTGCCTCTTTTACTGTAGGTAATATTATAACCTTCGAGGTATATCGTTTCTATTTGCAGGTTTCTCTCAATAAGCGCACATTGGGCATCATTGCCTGCAAATGTAATATTATGCCCTGCAGATTGCAGATACCTGATCAATGGAATGCAGCGAGTAGTATGCCCCATACCCCAATCGAGCGGGGCAAATAACAATTCCTTTGCTTTTTTTTACCATTAAAATCTCTTATTTTTACAATACAAGTAAAAAAATGCAGTTGTCGAAGAAAAACAAAATTATACTTTGTACGTTAATAATGTCAGTAGTTGTGTTGATGGCACAAAGTTGTAGGGTGGTACCATCGAGTAAAAAGTGTGGTTGTGGCGCTGATATAAACAGAATGTACAACCCAAGAACCAGAAGAAGCTATTAAAACATATATTTTATGTGGAGCGGGCAGGATAAGGTTTGGTTACATTATGTAAAAGATATTATAGCTGCCGATGTATATTCAGCAGTATTCCTGGCATCTTATCTGCGGTATATGGGGCTTAACAAGTCGCATGTTTCTTTCCTGGAGGTTATAGACCTTCAAAAATATAAAGTAATAAAGCAAAAACATAAAGTAAGGGCAGCTATAAAAGAACGGGCCAATGTACCGTTTGTGTTTGTGGTTTGCAGAAACTAATATTAATGGATATCAATAAGAATGGCCTGTGCATATACGCACAGGCCGTTCTTATTGGGGATAAACAACACAATACATAGCACACCTGGCAAAAAAATTGCCGGACTCCCGGCCGGCAATTATAAACCACTCATTCTTAAAAGGTACTAAGCTTTCCTTGCTTCTTCTTTATCTTTTGCCCCAGCTTCAATTTCTGATTTTATCCCGTTTTTCGCGTCATTGAATTCACGCATCCCCTTGCCAATTCCTTTTGCCAATTCAGGTATTTTTTTACCACCAAACAACACAATAACTGCAAGCAATATCCATATCCACTGGTCGCCTCCGGGCATGTGCAATAATAGTTCTGGTTTTATCATTAATAATGTCATGATCTCACTCTTAAAAATTCGCTAATTAATTGTAAACATTGCCTTTTTGCACCCATACATATGCAATCTCTGCATCCTCACGGCTTCTTTGACTACATCTTGAATTGCAAGTTTAAAAAATAAAAACAAATGAAAATGTTAAACCGGGTCAACATCAAACAAAACCTGTATGCTGTTGAGTCCACGGGTGCCGGTAATGATCTGTTTCTGTTCTTTAAGAAAGGTCTTTACGTTGTCTAATAATTTGCCATCGCGCGGGCATTTTATCCAGATCTCCATGATGTACATATTGCGTACTCGCGGCACTATAGCCGGCCCAGGGCCTTGTACTGTTAAGCCATCGAGGGTAGTGAGCGCCTTAGCCATGAGCTCTGCACCAATGGTGGCTTTTTGTTCATCGGCATGTTTAAATATTATTTTTATCAGCCTGCTGAATGGGGGGTAGCCAAAATATTGACTATACTGTATCTCGTTACTATAGAAAGTGTGCACATCGTGTGCCTGTACCCATTCCAGTACGGGGTGTTTCAGGTTGTATGCTTGTATGAGTACTCGGCCTGCACCATCTGTACGGCCGGCGCGGCCACTTACTTGTTCCATAAGCTGGAAGGCACGTTCGTTTACTCTGAAATCGGGGAAGGATAACAGGTTATCGGCATTCAAAATGCCCACCAATGATACCCCCGCAAAGTCAAGACCTTTCACTACCATTTGCGTGCCCACCAGGATATCTATTTTGCGTGCATCCAGTTTTGTGAGCAATTCATTCATGCTTTTTTTGCCGCGCATACTGTCCACATCCATGCGGGCAACGCGGGCTTCAGGGAATATCTGTTTTACTTCTTCTTCAATTTTTTCGGTACCAAAGCTTTTACTGGTAAGACGATTGCTGCCACACGAGGGGCAGGTGTGAATGACTGATGCCTTCATGCCGCAATAGTGGCAATGCATTTTATCAGTACTCTTGTGATAGGTAAGCGATACTGCACAATTTTTACATTGCGGCACCCAGCCACACACCGTGCATATCTGGAAAGGGGCATACCCCCTGCGGTTCTGGAACAGTATAACCTGCCGACGATTTTGCAAGGCTTCTATTATAGCCTGCTGCAAGGGTGGGGTTATCATTTGTCCCCCATATGGTACGCCTGCGGCGGGCTGCGCATTCACCAGTTCTATAACCGGCATTTTTACACCCAGGTAGCGCTCTTTAAGGGGCACATACGCGTACTTGTTGTGCTGCACATTGTACAGGCTTTCTACAGATGGGGTGGCGGAACCCAGTATCACTTTGGCACCATGCAAGCCAGCAAGGTAAATGGCTGCATCGCGGGCATGGAAACGTGGGGCGGGATCTTTCTGTTTGTATGATCCATCGTGTTCTTCATCGGCAATGATGAGCCCTATATCGCTGTATGGAAGCCATAGCGCTGAACGTGGACCGAGCACTAATTTGTAATCGCCTTTGCGTACCTTTTCCCATATCTCTACACGCTCGTTATTGCTGAAGTGTGAGTGGTAGACGCCCATCTCTTCGCCAAAGTGTGCCATGAGCCTGCTTACCAATTGTGTGGTCAGTGCAATCTCTGGCAGCAGGAACACCGCCTGCTTACCTGTAGCGAGGCATTCTTTTATCTTCTGTATGTACAGCAAAGTTTTACCACTGCCGGTAACACCATGCAGCAATGCCACATTTTTTTCCTCAAGCCCCTGTTGCAGCTTAGTATAAGCCTCTTCCTGTGCGAGCGTAAATACTACTGCTGCATCGGGCTGTTTACCAGTGTACAATAAGCGGTCGGCTTGTTTATCTTCCAGTACAAAAATCCCTTTATCGGCCAACGCTTTTACCTGTGCGGCTGTACTGCCGGTACGCTCCATAAGGTCTTGCCGGCGTACGAAGCCATTCTTTACCGACAGCTCGGTATAAGCCATTAATAGCTGCAACTGCTTAGGTGCACGTTCCAGTTCGCTGAACAACTTTATGATCGCTGCCTCTTCCTGGTAGGCATGGGCAAGCGTTACTATTTTTTCCTTCTTGATGGAGTAAGTAGATTCGAGGCTGTCGTTGATGAGAACTGCCTGTTTTTCTATAAGTTCATTGAGGACTTGTGCAAAAAAAGCGCAGGCCTACAATACCTCTGAGGTCGCTGAGCGTAATTTCTTTGCGTTGTTCCAGTGCAAAAACCGCTTCGTTAGCTGCGTCGCTCCATTCATAAAGTACATCAGGTTCACCGCACCACACAAGGCTGGTCTCAGCCATTAGCTTCAGGTGGGCAGGTAACGCAGCCTGCATTACCTCCCCAGGTGCAGCCATGTAGTATTGACCTATCCAGCGCCAAAAGGTGAGTTGGATCTCGTTGACTACCGGGTGTTCGTCCAGTACATTCTTTATGGGCTTCACCGAATACAATTCAGGTGTGCGATCGTGCAGTTTGTCTATAATTCCCGCATATTGCTTGTTCCTGCCTAGCGATACTTCAACCCGCATACCCGGCTGCAAGGTGCCCTGCAATTGTTCAGGTATGCCATAGGTAAGTACCTGTGGCAAGTTGAGGGGGATTATCACATCAGCAAAACGCATTTATATCTTTATACTTATTTTTATGGTGTAAGACTATGCAAGATACATTAGGACCCTACCTGTTTCCAAAAAACTAAAGATATACCCGCTATGAAAATATTTATAGAAACAGAACGGCTACTGCTTCGAGAACTGGTTCCCGAAGATGCAGAAGGGATGTTTGAACTGGATAGTGACCCTGAAGTGCACCGTTATATTGGCAAAAACCCGGTAAAAACCATAGAGCGGAGCAGGCAGGTAATAGAAATAATCAGGGAACAATATGTAACCAACGGCATTGGCAGGTGGGCGGTTATAGAAAAGGAAACCGGGCAATTTGCCGGTTGGAGCGGCCTGAAGCTGACTACCGAACTAACCAATGGACATATTAACTACTATGATCTTGGGTACAGGCTCACAAAGAAGCACTGGGGTAAGGGGTATGCTACGGAAACAGCAGTAGCATGTGTGGGGTATGGGTTCGGCCACATGGGGCTAACTGAAATATATGGCATGGCCGACATTGGTAATATTGCATCGCAAAATGTATTGCAGAAAGCCGGGCTGCAATATGTGGAAACATTTGAATTTGATGGGACGATGCATAACTGGTATAAGGGTATAAAAGGTTGAATAAATAGATAATCGAAAATGGAAGCAAAAAAGATTGAAACTAAAAAAGAATATGAAGCGGCGCTAGAGCGGTTTGAAGCCGTCTTCCAGGCGGTGGCGGGTACGCCAGAAAGTGATGAAGCCGATGCATTGGCACTTATTATTAAGAATTATGAAGAACAGTTAGTTGTTGCAAAAATGGTACGTACACCGGTTGATGATTGCTGTGAAAGGGTTAAATCGTTAATACCAACAGGCTGTAAACCATTTAAATAGCGCAGGTATCCTTACCTTTGCAGAGAAATTAATTATATCAAATACAAGAATGGCAAAACAAACAGGAAGGAAATGTTCTTTTTGTGACCGCGCGGAGAGTGATGTGAACATCCTTTTTACGGGCATAAAGGGCAATATCTGCGACCAATGTATAGAAAACGCCCACGTACTGCTACAGGAAGCAAATGGCGATACTAAAATAAAGAAAGAACCTAAGCACGGACTTGAGCAGCACAAAATGCACAAACCCCGTGAGGTAAAAGAATTCCTGGACCAATACGTGATTGGACAGGATGACGCGAAAAAGATAATGTCTGTAGCCATATACAACCACTACAAAAGGTTGATGATGCCTATTGTGGATGAGGTGGAGATCGAAAAATCAAACATTATAATGGTGGGCGAAACCGGTACGGGTAAAACCTTGCTGGCTAAAAGCATCGCTAAGCTGCTGCAAGTGCCATTTGCTATTGTAGATGCTACTGTATTCACAGAAGCTGGCTATGTGGGTGAAGATGTGGAGAGTATATTATCCCGCCTGTTACAGAACTGCAACTTTGATGTAAGCCTGGCAGAAAGGGGTATTGTGTATATAGATGAAATGGATAAAATAGGCCGCAAAAGTGACAATCCATCTATAACACGCGATGTAAGCGGCGAAGGTGTGCAGCAGGCATTGCTGAAACTGCTGGAAGGCAGCGAAGTAATGGTACCTCCGCAAGGTGGCCGCAAGCATCCCGAGCAGAAGATGGTGAAAGTAAATACCCAGAACATCCTGTTTATATGCGGTGGCGCTTTTGAAGGCATTGATAAGATGATTGCCCGCAGGGTGCAAACATCTGCTATAGGTTACAACGCTATTAAAAGCGCAAAAGACCTGGATCGTGGCAATCTGCTGCAATATGTAAACGCACAAGACCTGCGTGCATTCGGCTTGATACCTGAACTGCTGGGCCGTTTACCTATTGTTACATACCTGAATCCGCTGGACCCTCCTGCATTGAAACGCATACTTACAGAACCTAAGAACGCACTGATAAAGCAATATACCCGCTTGTTTGAGTACGAAGGTATAAAACTGAAAGTGGATGACGCAGCGCTGGACTACATGGTAGAGAAGGCAATACAGTTCAAGCTGGGTGGCCGTGGCCTGCGCGCCATCTGCGAGATGATACTCACAGATGCGATGTTCGACCTGCCATCTGAAGAACATAACGGTGTGTTTCACCTGACTGCGGAGTATGCACACCAGATGCTGGACCACAGTAAATTAAGCGTACTGAAGGCTGCATAAAAAACTGATCTTAAAGCCATACATAAACAACACATGGAAGACCTGGTACAAGAATTGAAAGACAAAGCTGGCCTTACTGAAGAACAGGCTATTAAAACCATACAGACCATTAAAGACTACATAACGTCTAAACTGCCGCCCATGTTTAGCGGCATGGTTGATAACTTCTTAGGTACAGCTGCAGCTGAAGAAGACCATTTGGATTAGTAATCTATTTACAAAATACGATAAAGAGGTTGTTGCTGAATGGCGACAACCTCTTTTCAATACAGTACCTTTAACTTACCCAATGCCCCCAACCATAGACCATATAGAACTGGATGAAAACAACCCAGAGTTTAACTACGCCATGCAGTTTGTGCAGCACACCAACAGGCTTATATACCTGACCGGGAAGGCCGGCACCGGTAAAACCACTTTCTTAAAATACCTAAAACAAACCACCAAGAAAAACGTAGCTATTGTTGCGCCAACTGGCGTTGCTGCTATTAATGCAGGTGGACAAACCATCCATTCGTTTTTCCAGATAAAGCCTGGAGTATATGTGCCGAATGACAAGCGGCTGAGAAGCCATTCCAGTCCGTTTGATACAGATAAAAGTACGGTCTTTAACTACTTTAAATATTCTGAAGAGCAACGTAAGGTAATACGTGAACTTGACCTGCTGATCATTGATGAGATATCGATGGTACGGTGCGATTTGCTGGATGTAATAGACCGGCTGATGCGCGTGTACAGGAACTGGGAGTTTGAACCATTTGGCGGGGTGCAGGTAATACTAATTGGAGATACTTTTCAGCTGCCGCCTATTGCAGATGGGGAGCAATGGGATATACTGAGCAAGTTTTACGAGAGTCCTTTCTTCTTTAGCTCTAATGTTATTAAACGGCACCGGCCTGTGTATATAGAACTGAAGAAGATCTATCGCCAAAAGGAGCAGGGCTTTATAGACCTGCTGAACAGAGTACGAACCAACCAGGTAACACAGAATGAACTAACGTTGCTGAACAGTAAGTATGACCCTAATTTTGTGCCGCCTGAACATTCTAATTACATTACGCTGGCTACCCACAACAAAATTGTTGACAGCACCAATGCTACACGATTGGCAGAATTAAGTACAGAAATAAAGACATTCAAGGCTTCTGTTGATAAAGATTTCCCGGATAACATGATGCCCGCAGATAAAGTGTTGCAATTGAAAGAGGGTGCACAGATCATGTTCATCCGCAACAACAGGGCAAAGAAGGTACATAATGGAAAGATTGCCAAAATAAAATCGCTTAAAGATGACAAGATAATTGTGGAAGTTTCTGAAGGCAACGAGATTACGGTTGAAAAAGAGACGTGGGAAAATATACGCTATAGCTGGAACGACACGGACCGTAAAATTGAAGATGAAGTGGTAGGCAGTTTCACTCAATACCCTATACGGTTGGCATGGGCAATATCCGTACACAAAAGCCAGGGGCTTACTTTTGAAAATGTAATTGCAGACCTGGGTGCAGCCTTTTCATCAGGGCAGGTATATGTGGCGCTAAGCCGGTGTACTTCTTTCGATGGGCTGGTGCTTAAAACACAAATAGACAGAGGTGCCATAAAAACAGACACACGAGTGATCAGGTTTGCACAAAACGAAACACCTGATACCCTGATCGTACAGGAACTGAATGCGGGCAAGGCAGATCATTACTACAAAAAAGCAAGGGAAGCTGTAAAAGCAAAAGATATGCTTACAGCTTTGCAACAGTTTATAAAAGCTATTGAATTCAGGAACGATGTGGATACTGACCTGTTTAAGCGCTATGCTGCGATACTTCATTCCCGACTAACCAGTCGCAAAGAGATGCGCATAACATTACCGGCAGCCGTAGCATTGCTAAAGAAACAATATGCTAAAATAGAAAGTGTAGGTGCTCCGCTTATCGTTACCAAGGAGCAGAATAAATCTATAGGTTTCTGGATAGAGAAACTTAGTGAGTTTGCAAGGTTGAAAGGCAACAATCAGTAGTACCAAAGCAGATTTTCTTGTAGTGGCGACCATGGTTGCCATTACATTTGTTACTCTACATTACTTATTTGCGAGAACCTTCATTTCTTTTTTGCTTGGCCAAAAAAGAAACAAAGAAAAGAAAAGAGGCCACTTTAAATCAATGGCTCCGCCGATTTAAAGACGCTCTACCGCATGTTACTTAGAGTACTCCGATTATGGGCCACTGGTTTTTGCAGGCGATGAAAAATCGCTGCAAAAAAGTGGCTGAATATGGGCTCGGCTTTTTTTAACCCAACACATCACTTTACCATACTATACCACCATATCTGAGAAAGGATTCGACACTTACTCTTCCCAGTCATCTATTTCTACAGTTTCGTCGTGGTCTGTTCTTACGAGCTGGTACTTGCGGGCGAAATTGCACCAGTAGCAGTCTTTACGGCCACAACCTGTATCAAACTCATGATTCATGATGCGGGCATAGCTGTCCTTTAATTGCTGACGCACAGTCTCTTCATCTTGTGCAAAAATAGGCACGTAGTAGCGCTTAAATTCGCCGGTTTTGCTGTTCTTCTGTATGTAGTCAAACATACCCATGTTCACCTTCAGATGTTTATCTTCAAAGTTTTCAATTAGCAATTTGTAGAATACCATTTGCCTCCAATAGTCGCCACCTAATGGTTCCTTTTCATTTGGTGCGGCGGTGAGTGCATTACCCCAGCGGTCGGGGTCGCCAGTCTTATAATCCACTATGGTACAGCTATCTCCGTTGATCTCTATTTTATCTATTTTCCCGGTTACAGGTACACCATCAAGCAGGTACCTGTTTACCTTCCATTCTATCTCTACATTGGTGGCGAATTCATTAATGTACCTATCATAATATTCACTCAATATGGTATGACCTTGTTCCATACGGCGCTCGTACATGATGGCTGTAAATGCGGCAGATTCGGCAAACATACTGGAGTCGAATACTGTGAGTAAGCGCTCTTTATCGGGGAACACACTATTGGCGGCTTTCATTTCTTTGAAGAAACGTTCCAATGCGTTGTGTACAGCACTACCAAAGGCCAGTGCATCATTTTTCTGGAAAGGTACACGCAACAGATTCTCATAATAAAAACCCAGTGGACAGTAGAGGTACTTAGACAGTGTGGTATAACTCATGGTGAGCTGCTGTAATTGCCGCTCTATCCATTGGCCGTTGGCCAACCTTATCCGCACTTCTGGCACAGGCTGCATAGCCAGTTGCAAGTGGTTCATTACATCGCTTGTTTCTACACTATGCAAAGTGCGCTCTGCAGGCGTGCTTATTTCTTCTATAAATACCGATGCTTCAATACTCTTGTTATTATTATCGTTCAGCGCGTACGATACATGCAGGTGCTTTTTAGCGCGGGTGAGTGCCACATAGAACAAACGCCGGGCAACTTCTACTTTGTATGTTTTTTCGTGGTCATCATCCGTCTTAGTGATGGTATCGGGTAGCTTGTATTCAAAGTTGTTACCGCGGCGTCCTTCCCAATAATTTTTGGTGGCACCTATTAAAAATACATGCTCGAACTCGTTGCCTTTGGCACCGTGAGCAGTGAAGAAGTGAACGCCATTATCATTTTGCACCACCTTTTGTGCGGGTATGGTTATGCCCTCATCATTCATGCGCTCTACCTGTCCTAAAAACTCACCAAGTTTTATACGCGGGTTGCGGCCATGCAGTTCGCGCACATAGTCGAAGAAGGTATGCAGTACCTGTACATTCCAGATATGGTCGGGCTGCTGAAGCAGGTAAGCTACTATACCACTTTCATACACGATCTTTTCTACCAGCAACGGCAGCGGCATGCTGGTTTGGGTACGTGCCCATTCTTCCATATTCTGCCCCATGCGTATCAAGGCCTTTGCAGATGGCAGCTCCAATGATTCCAGCAGCAAGCCTTTGGTGAGCAGGAAGCGCCAGAAGCCCAGGCTTTTATCCTTAGTGCGATTGGCCTGTATGTACAGGCTGAGCAGCGCCATATCGGTAGGGGCAATTTCGTAGTAGGGAGCATGCAGTATTTCAAAAAGCAGGGCTTCGCCGCTAAATGGTTCCTTTCGTTCCATCTCCAGGTAGCGCAGCACATTCAGTACCTGCTGTATAAAAGGAAGGTCCAGTATGTTTACCGGTTTCTTTACATTGTATGGAATGCCCTTGCGCTCCATGAGCGCAATTATATTATCTGCTTGCTTATGTTGGGCATACAATATAGCTACATGATTCAGCGGCACGCCAGCTTGTTGCAGACGCTCCACCTGCAGCATCACGTCTGTTTCCTCTTGTAGTACATTGCTGTACACTTTTATTACTGGTGTTACTATCTCTGCACTATCCTGAAAACGTTTTGCAGCTGCCTTTATATTCTTGTCCAGTTTCAAATGCTCCAACTGGTATATAAGTCGCTGTTTATTGTTTACTATAGTTGTGGTCGCTTTGTCGAGTATGTGCTGCGATGAGCGATAGTTTTGTGATAGAATGATGATCTTGATGCCCTCTTTATATCGTTCATAAAAATCTATGATATTACGTATCCGGGCACCCTGAAATTCGTAGATACTCTGATCATCATCGCCCACTACAAATATATTTGGGTCGTCCCAGAAACGGGTAAGCAGGTTCAGCAATTGGTTCTGCGATCCGTTGGTATCCTGGAACTCATCTACCAATATGAACTGGTGGCGCTCCTGGTAGCTTTGCAGCAAGGTAATATTTTCTTCAAAAGCATCGAGCACCCAGATGATCATATCGTTGAAGTCGTACCGGCCAGCTTCCTTCATTCTTGCTACATAGGTATCAAATAGTTCTGCTGCTGCTGCCGTGCTTGCCATCCTTCTTGCCTCTTCATCTATTTCATTTTGTTTCAGGTCGCCCTTTACATAACCGTTACCCTTTCTTTTGTAGATGTAGGCATCTCGATTGGGCAGGTCGTTTATATACTCAGTTATAGCTGCAATAATTTCGGGATAGCGCATGTTCTCCCGTTTCATAAATTCAAACAGGCGGTTCAGTTTACCAGCGTCGTAATATATGTTACCACTCAACTTGCGCAGTACGTGGCCAGAAGGTAGTTTCTCCAATATATCATATAACAGGTCAGTCCGCTCCAGATCGCTTATAGGCTGTAAAGCCCGTTGACTGAATATCTCAGCATTGCTTTGAATTACATTATTGCAAAACGCATGGAATGTGGCGATATTCACTTTATGGGCTGCCGGGCCTACCACCTGCACCAGCCTGCGACGCATGGCATTGGTAGCCTCTTCTGTGTAGGTGAGGCACAATATTTCTGATGGTTGCACCTGGGCTTCGCTGCGCAGCAGGTTAGCTATGCGCAGGGCAAGCACTTCAGTTTTGCCGGTACCAGGACCTGCTATTACCATCACCGGGCCATAGATGGTATCTACTGCTTCTTTCTGCTGGGTATTCAGATCGTTATACCGCTGTAGAAAAAGATCTTCGTTGATGATCATACTTGAATTTTAAGGGATATTTATGAAGATAGGAAAGGTAGTATAATTAGAAAAAGAAACCATTATCTTACATTTGTACCTACTCATCTCAATCAAATATTTAAAAATGAAAAAATTATTACTCCTTACTGCCCTCATTTTCGGCATGCTGCAGACCGCAACCGTTAGCGCACAAGAGAAAAAGAATGAAGAAAAAAAGATAGACTCCTTATTACCCTACCAGAAAAACCATTCACTGCCCACTTTCAACATATTGGAGATGGATAGCACTACCACATTTGTAACTAATAAGATACCTATGGGCAAGCCCAGTCTTATCATGTTCTTTGGCCCTGATTGTGACCATTGCAAACACCAGATGGAAGAAATGGTAAAAGGCATGGACTCACTTAAAGATCTCCAGTTTTACCTGTGTACATTTGGTAATCCTACTGCTATAAAAGGGTTTTATGACAAGTTCCATCTTGAAAACTACCCGAATGTAAAAGTAGTAGGGAAGGACGTTGATTACTTCTTCACATCTTTCTTCGGTGCACGCTTTGTGCCTTATCTTGCAGTGTATGATAAACACAAGAAATTTGTAAAGAAATTTGAAGGCCATGCCAGCGTTAAAGAACTGTATGAGGCATCAAGAAAATAAAAATGCAAAAATCAATTTAACCATAGGGTCAGCAATAATATTGCCGACCCTATTTTTTTAGATAAGGCATATTTCATGGATAGCAACCACACCAACGCCACCCGGAATTCTTTCGAGGACCTATACATTAACGCCCGCGAAAAAGAGCAACGGATATATACAGATGGGCAGCTTCTCTTATTGCCTGATATAGCGCCATCTCACCCATATTATAAAGAATGGCTTGTAAGAAAACATTCCAGCGAACGACTGATAAAATACCTAAAAAGTAAAGGGAAACCTTTAAACATCCTCGAAATTGGTTGTGGCAATGGCTGGCTATCTGCAAGACTATCTGAAATAGAAAACTCAACTATCACTGGTTTGGATATAAACAAAACAGAGCTTACCCGGGCAAGTACTGTATTTAAAAAAAGCAATTTGCAGTTTATCTATGGCAATATAGCGGACCATATTTTTCTGGACCAGAAGTTTGATGTAGTGATCTTTGCTGCATCGCTACAATACTTCCCGTCGTTAGCAATATTCAATCCCATATTCCCCATTTTATCTCCACAGGGGGAGATACACATTGTAGATACTCCTTTTTATAAACCCAGATTAGTTGCAGCAGCAAGAGAACGCACAAGGGCTTATTACACAGCATTGCATGTACCAGAAATGGCAGATCGTTACCACCATCATTCGGTTGATGAACTAAAAAAAATGGATCATACTTTTTTGTATGATCCCAATTCTTTTATGAATAAACTGCTTAGACGCAGCCACCCTTTTCCCTGGGTGGTAATACATAGCAAGTAGTTGATTTAGTTTGCTTCCTTATCTTTAATATCTGTTTGATCCACTACATAAAGTGGCCTGTTGCGTACATTATTGATGATGCGGCTTATATATTCGCCCAATATGCCCAGCGATAGCAATTGCACCCCCCCAAGGAACGTGATACTTATGATGGTAGATGCCCAGCCTGGTACCGTGGCATGATTGAAGAAATAAGAATAAACCGCAAACACCCCAATAAGAAACGACATGATACAAACTATGAACCCAAGGCTTGTTGCCAGCTTTAAAGGGGCATCAGAAAATGCGGTAATGCCGTTGAAGGCTAGGCGTAACATTTTCTTAAAGGGATAATTTGTTTGACCAAACCTGCGCTCATCGCGCTCAAACATTACGTAGGTATTCTTAAAGCCCAGCCACGCTATTTGTCCGCGCAGGTACTTGTCGTATTCCTTCATGCGCTGCAGGTACTCCAGTACATCACGGCTTATCATACGGTAGTCGCCTACGTCAAGTGGTATATCAAAAGCTACCAACCATGCCATTAGCCTGTAAAACATACGGGCGGTAACACGCTTAAAAAAAGTTTCACCCTTGCGCTTAGTGCGTTTGGCGTATATCACCTTGTAGCCGTTCTGGTATTCGGCATACATTTGGGCAATAAGCTCAGGAGGGTCCTGAAGATCACCATCTATAGTTACTATGGCATCGCCACTGGAATAGTCCATACCCGCCGTAATGGCTATCTGGTGCCCAAAATTGCGACTGAAGCTAATAAAGTGCAGGCGAGCATCGTCTTCGCAAAGCAATTTCAATTTCAGCAGGGTGCCATCCCGGCTGCCATCGTTCACAAAAATGATCTCGTAAGCTTCGGTAATACTACCTGCAACCGCCACCAGTCGGCGCACAAGCTCTTCTATAATGAGCTCCTCATTAAAAACAGGTACTACAATTGATAGCGCTATATTACTACTGCCGTTTGCCATTTAACCTATAAACAGTTACGTTATAATAAGTTTGCAAGATAGTAGTTTGGTAATGCGTTTCCATATACTTTTTTACACTGTCCTGGAAAACAATGATATTTTCCTCACTATCTGCCTTGTTCAGGTTGTTTTGTATATCATTTTTATGCCCCAATGCCTCCAGGTACCAATTAATATTTGCATGGTACCCTGTATATATTACTGCCCTTCCGGTTATGCTTTGCTTACCCTGCAGGGCATCGTGCAGGTATTCAGCCATATGTTCGTTGTCCATCCGCTGGCTGCCGATATTGGGCAATGCGGTACTGAGTGCGATAGCTTCTTTATATGGCAGCAAAAAAATAACAGGCATTAACAGGTAAGACAAGTATTCTGTCCACCTTCCCCTTCTTTGTAACATAGTGAACACGTAATAAACAAACAAGCCCACAATGGCGCTTAAAAACGGGTACATAGGCATAGCATACCAATATAGCTTTGTTTGTGCCGATGATATGATCAGCAAGAACAATGCACTTAGCAAGAACAGGTACACAGTCAGATCGCGATACTTTTTATTATCCACAAACAGCCCGGCCAGCACACCAGGTACTACCAGCCAATACCAAGGCTTAAACTGGTGGAGCGCCATGTTATGGAAGTAGTAAAGAAATGTTCCCTTATTGCCTTCCAGCGCCTGTGAGTAACGTCCGCCAAGTTCATTTTGCCATACTGCTTGTATATACCCAGGATTGTAATGCTCGCGCAACAGGTAGTAGGCCAAAACCAACACTAAAAAAGCTACGAGGCCTATATAAAAATGCTTCTCTTTCAGCAGTCTCAAAAGGCTTTTTTTATATACTGTAAACAACAGGATAGCTGGAAAGAAGAGCATTGCTGCTACCCCTTTAGTGAGCACTGCAAGTGCAAGGAATATAAAAGTTAAATACAGGAACTTGAGTTTGCCCAGGTGCAGGTAGGCAAAATAACTAAAGCAATATGCAGTAGTGAAGAAGGTAAGCAGAGCATCATAATCGCCTGTGCGATTGCAATGCAGCGTTACAAAACCTTGCGAAGTGATGAGTACCAAAACAGAGATAAACCCTGCCAATGGCGCCTTCTTCCATACAAAGAACAAATACAGAATGACGCAGGTGCAAGTGCTGGCTATAGCACCCGGTAATCGCGTAGCCCACTCATGCATACCACACAGCTGCATACTCAGCGTTTGCAACCACACCATTAGCGGCGGCTTCACGCTCCACATATCTGGCGCACCGCCGTAATGAACTACCAGCAAATTATGGTTACGCAGCATTTCCTGTGCGCTTACAGCTATGCGGGCTTCATCAAATAGCTGCATGGGCAACGAGCCCAGGTGCAGGAATAACGGGGGTATAGCTACAATCAGCATGCCCAATAGTAGTATGACGGGATAAAGCTTTATATATGGGGCACGGTGCAAGTCAGCTATTTAGTTATATTTTTTTATTTAAGGGTTATTTTATGCTTGGGACTATCTATCTGGTAGGCGATAACGGCGTTGTATGTGTGTAGTATATGATAGTAATAGTTTGAGTCTATATATTTTTTGGTGTCGTCCCTGTAGGCTATCACTTTTTTGGCATCTTTAAAGTCGCTGCTGTGTATAAATGTTACGGGCCTGTTGGTGTATGCAAATATGGTGCGATAGCAAAAAATATTTTGGGGGTGGCTTTCCGTTACTGTGAAACCGTCAATATTCCGTTTTACACTCAGTACATCTTTCAGGTACTTGGCCATATCTTCATTGTTAGAATCCCAATATTGGGGGTTAGGGGGCGTCAGCACATAAGATATCATGGTACAATATGGCAAAAGACAAAAGAAAATAATAAGTGCATAAGGCAGCGGGTTGAAATTAAAGCTGTCCTGCATTTTTATCTTCAACAGTAACTGGCATATACAATAAATGAAGATGGCAGCTATAATAGACAAGAACGGGTAAATGGGCATATCGTACCACGGCAGTTTTGTACTGGCCGAACTTAATATGTACAGGTAGCTAATAACCAGTGCCAATAGAAGAACAGACAAATTTTGCAGCCCTTTCAGTTTAGATGCTATCCCCAACAAAATACCAGGTATTAAAAGCAGGCACCAATCTTTAAATTGCGTATCTGCCAACTGGTTCAGGTAAAAATAATCGCTGCCGGTATGGCTTTCATTTACCTTCAGGTACCGCCCCCCCAGTTCATTATCCTGTACCGCCTGTATATAGCCTGGGTTGTAGTGTTCGCGCAGCAGGTAGTAACCAAGTACAAAAATGCCAAAACCTGCAAGGCCTGCATAAAATCGTTTATCCTTCAGCAGTACAAGCAGTTTCTTTTTATACAGGGTATATAATAGCAATGCAGGCGTCACCATAAGGCCTGCAATACCTTTGGTAAGGCAGGCAAGTATAAGGCACACAATGGTGTAAGTAAGGTATTTCCCTTTAGCTTCTTCAAGGTATAAATAATAGTAGATGCTGCATGCAGTTATAAATAGGGTAAGCATAGAGTCATAATCTGCACTGCGGGTACCATGCATCCTTACATATCCAGCACTGGAGACTAAAATAACACAGCTGATCACCCCTAGCCACGGTGCCTTAAATTTTTTGGCTAGTAACCAGTATATAAGCAGGCACGTTGCCAGGGCGGCCAGGGCAGAAGGTAGCCGCACCGCAAGCTCATTCATACCCAACAATTTTATGCAGATCACCTGCAGCCATATCAGGAAAGGGGGCTTGGTGTTCCACATATCCGGCTGGCCTGCAAATTTGGTAACTATGTAGTTACCATTATGGTTCATTTCCAGTGCATTCTCTATCAACCGGCTCTCGTCCCACAGCTGTATGGGCAATTCATCGAGGTGGCCAAATATAGGTACAGCTACCAATAATAACATGATGAACAGGCCGTGAGAAAACTTTAGTTTCATAATTGCTGCTTATATTTCCCGAGGAATAAAAATATTGGTTTAATTATTTTGGTTCGTTTTTATGCCAGTATATATTATTGCCCTGTTTAGATGATGTAGCAAAACTACCCTAAACCTTATTAAATAGTTCTTCTTATATGAGGTTGCCTTAAACCAATAAAAAATCCTCTACTGCCAGTGAAGTTGGCGGTAGAGGATCATCAATATAAAAGCTAATTAGTTATCGTCTGTCTTTTCAGTTTTTTCCTTTTTATGCTTGTGGTGCTTTTTAGCATCTGTTGCCGGCATTTCGTCTTCTTCCATACCACCATTATCTACATGCCTGTATTCAGAGCCCGAAACAGTGTCACTATGATGATGTTTGTGCTTATGCATCATATGGCAGCTAAAATTGTCCGATATGCCAATGTTCACCTGCTGACCAAAGGTTAATTGAATGTTGCTGGAATTATTGTTTCCTGCCCCTTCTATATTCTGGCTTATTGTGTTGTAATTTATTCCACCTAAACCGAAGTTTAGCGCCAGTCCTTTATAAATATTTGCGCCAACTGCCGGGAATATTTGTGCCTGGAAACCATTTGCAGCGGGTGAATTTGCTTCGTAGGCTGCAATGGCAGAACCATTAAGATAATAAACACCAGGCACGTCATGCGCTTCGCTAGACATGTATGCCATGTTTACCTGGCCATACAGGAAAAATATTTTACCCAGTTTTTGGGTATAACGGAAGAAAGCGCCTGCAGTCCAGTCAATTGTGGTACCGCCATAGTAATTATAATTAAGGAAATTACTCAACGGTATCTGTGGTCCTACTC
>JABDEZ010000014.1:0-2071 GCA_013286835.1 Bacteroidota bacterium | reverse complement strand
TTTCAGTGTGGCTATAGCTACCCTGCACACCTACGGTAAGGTGTTTATTAAACTGGTAGCCTATTCCCGGGGCAACATTCCAATTGGTATTTGTACCCTGCGGATATACATAATTGCCGTTGGTGGTATTTTGTGAGAAACCTGCTGAACCGTACACCAACCATGTGTGAGGTTGTGCATTTACGATCGCGGCGGGCAAAACAGCTACAGCAAGCAGCAAAATTATTTTCTTCATAACGGAAGTTTTAGGACTAATGACAAATATATAATCAAAAACCTGTGAATACTATAGCATATAGTATATAAATGCAAGAATATACCCAGTAAAAAGCCGCACTTAAAAAGTGCGGCTCTATTTATTGGTTAACATAAAGGACTATTCGTCGTCTTTATCGTTGTCTTTGTGATGGTGGTGTTTTTCTTTCTTCATTGGTTTGTCGCCATCTTCGTCAGCATCGTTATCCACTTTACGCATTTCAGCGTTAGCGTCATGATGGTGATGCATTTTGTGGCAAGCGAAGTTTTTAGATACGCCAAACTGGAAGTTATTACCAAAAGTAAAATCAAAACTGCTGGTAGTGTTCTTAGACGGGTTAGCTGCAGTTGCATCAGAAGGTGTAGAAGTAGTAAAGTTAAGACCACCAATAGAAGCATAAGCTGCGAAACCTTTACCAAAGGCATAACCCAGGTTTGGTGTCAGGTATGCATAAAAACCATTTGTTTTATCTGAAGCAGGATGGCTGCCTACTGTTGTGTATGAACCCTGGTAACCAAGACCAAGCTGGCTATAGTAGAAGAAGTGGCCACCAATATTGTGACTGCAACGTGCAAACAAGCCTGCACTATAAGTATTTGTAGCTATACGGTCACCGCCATCTGGTTTATTTGAGCCCTGTGCCCATGATAGTTCCACACCTGCTGTCAAATGTTTGGTGAACTGGTAACCTACTCCCGGGGTTATGTGCCAGGTAATATCATTTGTTTTAACTGCATCAACAGTGCTGTTTGTTGTGTTAAAACCTGCATTTCCGTAAAGTAGTATGCTGTTTTCCTGTGCTTTAGCCGCTGTGAAACTAGTTAAAGCTAATAATGCAAAGACGATTTTTTTCATGTTGTGTTTGTAATTTGGAGACAAATATATACGCAATATCCAATAATCCATAGCCTTATAGTAAAAAAAATTATGTGCTAAATTAAAGATTATTTAATATTAAGTTAACACACGTTATTTATTGCATAAACCAACTGCTGTACATCAGGTAATTATCAGCAATCCGCTGCACCTCTCCGCTCAGCAATTCAGGGCTGATATCTTTTACTTTTTTTGCAGGTACACCGGCATATATACTACCCGGCTGCACCTGTGTACCTTCAAGCACCACAGCGCCTGCTGCTATTATACTGTTTGCACCAATGTATGCATTATCCATTACTATTGCCCCCATGCCTATCAGTACATTGTCTTCTACCGTGCAGCCATGCACAAGGGCATTATGCCCTATGGATACGTTGTTGCCAATAACTGTTTTAGTACGCTGGTAAGTGCAGTGTATGCAGGCACCATCCTGTATGTTTACCTTATTACCTATACGTATGCTGTTTACATCGCCCCGCACTACAGCGTTAAACCAAATGCTGCATTCGTTGCCCATTACTACATCGCCCACTATGGTGGCATTAGGGGCAATAAAACAATCTTCCGGTATAGTAGGGGCAATACCTTTTACAGGTAATATTACTGGCATAATTGGCGTATGTTCTGCAATAGGCGATAGGCTGGGCGTAGCTACATCGCGCATCCGCCTTTGGTTCATTTACATCTCTTTTCTTACCATGGGGTCGCCTATCATTATCTATATGATACTGGCTTTTTGGATGAACCTGAAACGCTACATACTTATGAGCCGCCGCAACCCACTGAAGTGGCTGTAAGCACTACTTTATACTAACTTCTTCTACTAGTCTTTTACCTTCATAAAACTTCACTTTAGTAACCTCTTTAAATTTAGGGATAATAGCTAACGACATGGGCTGTGTTGTATAGGGCAGAGGAAATCTGTCTTTGCTGGTT
>JABDEZ010000013.1 GCA_013286835.1 Bacteroidota bacterium | reverse complement strand
GCGAATTTAGGGAAGAGTCGAACCTATATACCTGGCTGTACAGGATAGCTACTAATGAAACGCTGACATGGATCAGCAGTAAAAAGAAAAGGAGCACAGTATCTATAGACGATAATGTATTTGCGGAGAAACTGGTGGAACAGAAAGGCTTTGATGCTAATAAAATAGAGTGGAAACTACAGCAGGCGATACAAGCACTCCCAGAGAAACAAAGGGTAGTCTTTAATCTACGATATTATGATGAAATGCCGTATGAAGAGATGTCAACAGTATTAGATACATCAGTTGGGGCATTAAAGGCGAGCTATCACCATGCCGTTAAAAAGGTGGAAGCTTATATGATCAACAGTTAAACTTAGCAGGGTCTATAATAGTCAAACGAGTGATGAAAAAGGAAAATGACATACTGGCGGAATTAAGAGAGTGGGGCAGTCCGCTGGCTGATATGTCGCGTGCAATGCCCTATGAAGTGCCGTTGGGTTACTTTGAATCGAACATAAAAGAGATATCTGTTTATACAGTAAGTGACGAATTGATAACCAGCAGCAAAAAAATGTCTTTTGCTGTGCCCAATGGGTTTTTTGAAGCTTTTCCAGCGCAGATACTGGAAGCTGCAAAAATGGAAAGTCTTGAATTTAGCAGTTCGAAAGAAATGCCATTTGCTGTGCCACAAGGTTATTTTGAGGGTGTGCCTGGAGCTATATTAGCACAAGTAAAAAAGCCAGCCGGCAGAACTATAGCTTTTGCACCACGCAGATGGATGCGGCAGGCTGTGGCAGCTATACTGCTGGTAGCTATTGGTATTGGGTATGAATATGAAGTACATAAGAACATAAGCCCAGAAAAACAATTGGCTTCAGTACCCGTAAAATCTGTGCAGGAATATGTGCATCAAAACCTGAATGATGTGGATGCTGAAGCATCGATACCTGTTGCCAATACAGATTTTACAGTGGTAAATGCAATAGGTAAATTGGATAAAAGTGATATAGAACAGTACCTGGATGAAACGGGTTTAAAGACTGAGTATAATATAAATTAATATGAAGAGCACAAAAATGAAATGGTTACTTTGCCTTGTTACTCTTTGGGGGTTTTTTGCAAATAGTGTGCTATATGCCCAGGATAGGGACGATAAGCATGCCACATTGGAACATATACATTCTATTAAAGTAGCTTATATAACAGACAGGCTGAATCTCACTTCACAACAATCGCAAGTATTTTGGCCGGTTTACAGCAGTTATGAAAAAGAACTTAAAGCGCTTAGAAAGAGTTATTTCGAGAAGTATAAGGGTTTGAATAAGAATGATGACCATGTATCGCGCCAGTTCTTTGATGATAATTTGGATTTCCAGGCTGCCTCTGTTGATCTGAAAAGGAAATACAGGGATCAGTTTCTTAACGTATTAACACCCCAGCAGCTTGCCAATCTTTTTAAAGCTGAGCATGATTTTAATACTATGCTGATGCAACGCCTGAAAGATAAGCACAATGGTAATGGCGATGCCATATGGAAGGATCATGATGGCCGATAGAGTTACAACGTTATCACTGTTTCTAAAAACGGTTCACAGGCGTTTTTATGTCATGGTAGAATAAAAACTGCCAGCCTTCGTGTTTACCTTCTTCCAGATATTGGGCACGTAGTTCCATTGCTTTTTTACCATCGTTGTCGTACTTGGCTATGTACTTCATTATCATTTGTTTTAACTGAGGTGCTTCATCACCTCCGTAAAACACTTTATCGCCTCCATCATTAATTAGAAATACGATATGCTGCGGACAGTGACCTCCTGAGTGCGTGAAATGTATGTATCCATCAATATTTCCCTCTTCTCCATCCAGCCATTTTACTTGTGTAGTGGCCAGTAAGGGTTCGAAATCTGCCGCAATATATGACGAGCCGCTATGTTGCAGGGCGTAGTCGGCTTCTGGCCTGTAAATGTAATAATCTGCGTTTGGAAACGTAGTATTTATAACGCCATTATCAGACATATAGACCAAGCCACCTGCATGATCTTTGTGGAGATGTGACATTAATACTTTGGTCACCTGACTAGGCTCATAGCCATGCTGTCGTATGTTCTCATGTATTTGCGGTACACCTTCTGCATTATGAAAACCAAGACCAGAGTCGAAAATGATGACATCTTTTGCTGTAACTACAAGAAAAGGCTGTACTTCAACTAAAAGAGACCCTGTAGAACGATCTGTGAGTATATCCTTATCGAGATTGAAAGGGACGAAGCGCTTGTCGTGACCGACAGTAAAAGCGCCTTCTGATAAAGGGAAAATCTGAGCCATAATTTGTAAAGTTAGCGTATCAATACCTGTCGATCGGCATCCAGGCGGATCAAAATAAAAATAAGGATACTGAAAGACAACAATGATGATCCGCCATAACTGAGGAAGGGCAGGGTGATGCCTATTACAGGTGCCAGGCCAATAGTCATTGATATATTTACAGCAAAGTGAAAGAACAAAATAGAAGCTACGCAATAGGCATATATGCGGGTAAATGAGGACCGCTGCCGCTCAGCAATAAAAATAATGCGCATCATAAGCGTGACATATAACCCGACAAGTACAAGACTGCCTAAAAAGCCAAACTGCTCGCCTATAGCACAAAAGATGAAGTCGGTATTTTGCTCGGGTACAAACTCGTTTTTTGTGGACGTGCCATTTAGAAACCCCTTACCCCAGAAACCACCTGAACCGATAGCTATTTTAGATTGTTTTACGTTGTAATCGGAGCTGTTTACCTTTTTACCTCCATTATCTTCATCTTCGTCTCCTTTTGCAGCTTTGTTGTAGGCATCGGGAACGTCCATACCAATTGTTGAAAATATGCGGTCGATCTGGTGTTTTTCGAGCACATGTTTGAATATAAAAGGTACGGCTACCTGGCTGAACAACATGCTGGTGCCCCATATGCCTACAAGCAGTATGATGCCGATAACATTTCTTCTTAAGTTATTGCGTAGCAAAAAACCAATGATGAGCGCTACAGCAGTAAGTACGATAAACAATACTTTACGATCGACCAATAGGGTGGCCAGTACCAGTGCAATAGTTGAAAAGCCCACAATAAGTACAGAATTGGGAAGTCCTTCGCGGTACATAACCAGAAAAAAGCAGAAATATACCAGTGCGAGACCTGTCTCTTTTTGCAATATGATCATAGCTGCTGGTATAAGAACTATTGCAACGCCTACCAGCCGGTGTTTGAGTGTTTTGAAGTTTGTTTCTGGTAAGGATAAGAATTTAGCTAGTGCCAAGGCTGTAAATATTTTGCAGACCTCGCCTGGTTGAAAACGAAAACTACCTATGCCTAGCCAGGAACGGGAGCCTTTAACATCGACTCCTGCAAAAATGGTGATGAATAGAATAAACAGCCCCATGGTATAAAAAAGAAAAGCAAACGAAGAGAAAAACTTGCTTTCGGTAAGTATGATGATAAGACCTATAAACAGGGCAATGCCAAAGAATATGACCTGCTTCATATAGGTTTTGCTCATAATAAAAATGGTGGGATCTGTACTGCGATGTTCTACAGAAAAAATAGTAAACAATCCTATAGTGACTAGTGTCACATAAAGTAGAATTGTAATGCCATCTAACCTGTTAAATAACGATTTTCGTAAAGCCCCCATATTGTTTTGCCTTTCTTCCTGTATTATTTATTATCTAATTGATTTCTGAGCCATCTGTTCAACATTACTGAATCAGTATAATGTTTGCTACTTGCCTCCAGCATTTTCTTTTCCATTTTTGCTTTGTACGCTTCCTGGAAGTGCATGCGCTGAACGGAGTCTATTGAATAGACATATTTATTGATCAGGTGCGCGTTGATCATTTTGTCTTCCATAGCCTTGCGTTTTACGGAGACACTGTCGCGCAAATATTTTTCTATGAGCAGGCTGGCAATAGGAGCGGCCCAAGTAGCGCCGAAGCCGGCATTTTCTATAGCCACCGCGATAGCTATTTTAGGATTCTCGCGCGGTGCAAAAGCAACGAACATGGAGTGGTTGGCCATTTTTATAGCTACTCCGCCCACAATGGCTTTATTTTCAGCAGTCCCTGTTTTTGCGCAAATGGTAATGCCATCTATTTTGGCCCCAATGGCAGTACCGCTTTCTACCACATCCTGCATGGCTTGCTGTATAACAGAGAACGTAGTATCAGAAACGCTGGTAACAATATGCTTTTTTAAGTATGATTTCAGCAAGGTGTCTTTCTCGTTATTGCCGATGGATCTTACAAAGTGGGGAGTATAATAATAGCCTTTATTTGCAATGATACACATGCCATTGGCCATCTGTAAAGGAGTGAGTGCCAACTCGCCTTGTCCCATGCCTACAAAGACTATAGTGCATGAGTTCCAGACGTTGTGATACCTGTTATTATAATAGCTGGAATCGGGAAGCAAGCCTTTGCCTTCAAAAGGGAGATCCACACCAGTGGCATGCCCATACCCGAAAGAAGAGAAGTAGTCGTGCCACATTTGCAATCCTTTTTTTACGCCACCAGCTTTGGGATTATCGCACGTGAGGCGGAAGATGTGACAGAAATAAGAGTTACAGGAGTGTGCCAGAGCGAGCCTGAAGTTAGCGGCATGGCCTGCATCATGATGCTCACAGGCTATAGGCCTGCCGCATAGGTTATAATGACCAAAGCACGCCAGCCCAAAAGAAGGAACAATGGCACCCACGCTTAGCGCTACAAGTCCCGTCATTGGTTTTATAGTAGAGCCGGGCTGGTAAGTAGCCTGCATAGCTCTGTTGAACAGAGGGTGGGTGGCATTTTTGTACAAGTTTGAAAAGTTCTTAGCTCTCTCGCGACCTCGCAGCAAGTTGGGATCATAACTGGGACTACTGACCATAGCCAATATGCCACCTGTTTTAGGATCTATAGCTACCACACTGCCGATCTTGTTCTGCATCAGTTTTTCGGCATATGCCTGTAACTCGGCATCGGTATATAGTTGTAAACTTTTGCCTGCTACTTCCTGGGTGTCTAGTGCACCACCTTTAAAAGGTTCGCGTGGGCGGTTGAAATTATCACGTTCCAGGAAGTGTACACCGCGCTGCCCGCGTAGTACTTCTTCGTAACTGCGTTCAAGGCCGTTCATGCCCAGGTAGTCGCCCTGCTGGTAAGAGGCATAGCGGCTTGTTTTGAGCATTTCGGGAGATACCTCGCCTATATAGCCAAGAATTATGCCCGCACTGGCGCTTGGGTATGCCCTTATATTTCGTTCCACAAGCTCGTAGCCGGGGAAGATATAAGCGTTTTCCTGGAAGCGGGCAGTCTGCTCCGGGGTAAGCTCTTCCATATAAGGCCCTTGGCGCATGCCGCCGTTACGCACCCTGATACGGTTTAACAATTTGCCATAGGTATCTTTATCTATACCCAATGCATTGCAAAACTGTACTGTGTCGAAAACTTTAGGTACGTTATTGGGGGTCACCATCAGGTCGTAAACAACCTGATTGTAGAGCATTACTCTGTTTTTCCTATCGTAGATAATACCTCGCGGTGGGTAAACTACTTTTCTGTATATGGCAATGTCATTAGCCATAACCTTGTATTTATCCTCAAACAATTGCAGAAAAAACAACCGTAAAAGTATAACAGCGGCTATACCTATGAATATGAAACTGATAACATACTGGCGCGAGTTCGCCGTATTGGACATGGGTAATTAGAATTTGAAAAGGATACTTTGCAAAGCTACCTGAATAAGCTGATTTTACAGAATTGAAGAATGAGTAACCGTGTAAAAAACGAGTAATAATTAACCCCAGAGTGGGTAAAACTTTTTTTTAGAAAAGTTTTGTCTTTTTGCTTCAGGTAATTACCTTTGCAGCTCCAAAACAGGTTTAGTCCTGTGGTGTAACGGTAGCACAACAGTTTTTGGTACTGTTTGTCCTGGTTCGAATCCAGTCGGGACTACTTAATAGGGGATGCGAAAGCATTCCCTATTGTATTTATGGCAAGTTTGGCTCTTGTTCCTCGCATATTGTTGGCTAGTCTTATGTGTTTATTCTCTCTGTGATATGAACTTTGGATATTATTGGGAGTACGCGTAACTTTGGGCACTTTTTAAAATGGTTTAAAATCAAATCTCACAATGAGTAAAGTAAAAATTGCCATTAACGGTTTTGGCCGAATAGGCCGCCTGGCTTTCCGCCAGATCTACAACATGGAGGGTATTGAAGTTGTAGCGATTAACGATCTTACCCAACCCAATGTTTTGGCACATTTGCTGAAGTATGATACAGCACAGGGTCGTTTTAATGTACCTGTTACCAATACAGACGATTCTATTATTGTAAACGGCAATGAGATAAAAATATACGCCCAGAAAGATCCCGCACAAATACCATGGGGACAGCATGACGTAGATGTTGTTCTAGAATGTACAGGTTTCTTTGCTGATGCTGATAAAGCTCATGCACACATTAAAGCCGGCGCTAAGCGTGTAGTTATTTCTGCACCTGCAACCGGCGAGCTGAAGACAGTAGTATTCAATGTAAACCATAACATACTTGATGGCAGCGAAACTATTATTAGTTGCGCTTCTTGCACTACAAACTGCCTGGCGCCAATGGCTAAGGTATTGAATGATAGTTTTGGCATACAGGTAGGCTTTATGACTACCGTACATGCGTATACCAACGACCAGAATACTTTGGATGCACCGCACCCTAAAGGCGACTTGCGCCGCGCACGCGCTGCTGCAGAAAACATTGTGCCTAACTCTACTGGTGCAGCAAAAGCAATAGGTCTTGTATTGCCAGAACTGAAAGGCAAACTGGATGGTGGTGCACAACGCGTACCTGTGGTAAGCGGTTCTTTAACTGAACTGACTACTATACTTGCTAAAAAGACTACTGTTGAAGAAGTAAATGCTGCGATGAAAGCTGCTGCAAATGAAAGCTTTGGATACAATGTAGATGAAATAGTGAGCAGCGATATAGTTGGTATTACTTATGGTTCACTGTTTGATGCTACACAAACTAAAGTACAAACAGTTGGTGACAACCAAATGGTGAAAACCGTTAGCTGGTATGATAACGAGATGAGCTATGTAAGCCAGTTGGTAAGGACAATGAAATACTTTGCCGGCCTGATCAGCAAATAATAAAGCTTTAATAAAAAAAAGACCCGCGTAACCGGGTCTTTTTTTATTTTTACAGCTGTCATAATGCCGATTAAAGCCTAATGACAATTGTATTTAATCCATTACGAAAACAAAATTTGTATGAGTATATTCAGCAGTCATAATTTTAGTGGTGAGAAAGCACTGGTACGGGTAGATTTTAATGTGCCTATTAAAGATGGTAAGATAACAGACGACAATCGCATACGTGCTGCTATACCTACTATAAAGAAGATACTCAGTGATGGTGGCAGTGTAATATTGATGAGCCATTGGGGACGTCCACTGAAAGACATTGAGAAAAAGCCGAACCTTACACTTGCTGATTTTTCATTAAAACCCATTCTTAATCATTTATCTGACCTGCTGGGTACACAAGTGCTTTTTGCTGAGGATTGTACAGGCACTGACGCTGTTGAAAAGGCGAAAAATTTAAAGGCAGGAGCAGTATTGCTGCTTGAAAATCTGCGTTTTTATAAAGAGGAGGAGAAAGGTGATAAAGATTTTGCTGAAAAGCTGGCTAAATTGGGCAATGTATATGTAAACGATGCATTTGGTACGGCCCATCGCGCACATGCATCAACAGCTATTATAGCGCAGTTTTTTGCACCAGATAAAAGAATGTTTGGCGCACTAATGGAAAGTGAGGTGATTGCTGCAGAAGAAGTTTTGCACAATAGCAAAAAGCCATTTACAGCAATAATTGGCGGTGCGAAAGTATCTGATAAAATAACGATCATTGAGAACCTGCTGGATAAGGCAACCGATATCATAATTGGTGGAGGTATGGCATATACTTTCTATAAGGCTGAAGGAGGCCATATAGGCAATTCGCTTTGCGAAGAAGATAAGCTGGATGTGGCGCTTGCACTGATGAAAAAGGCAGATGAAAAAGGAGTTTGCATACATCTGCCGTCTGACAGCATTATCGCAGATAAATTTGCTGCTGATGCAAATACGTCGTCTGCAAATAATGAACAGATACCAGACGGCTGGATGGGACTTGATATTGGAGTGATGGCTATAGCTGAATTCACTAAAGTGATCAAGGATTCTAAAACTATTTTGTGGAATGGCCCGATGGGGGTATTTGAGATGGAGAAATTCCAACACGGTACAAAGGCTATAGCTGATGCCGTTGTTGCAGCTACTAAAAATGGCGCATTCTCTTTAGTGGGTGGTGGTGATAGTGTTGCCGCCATTAACAAGTTTGGCCTTGCAGACAAAGTAAGCTATGTATCGACCGGTGGTGGCGCCATGCTGGAATACTTTGAAGGAAAAGAACTGCCGGGAATAGCAGCTATAAAAGGAAAGTAAATACTAATTGATATTTGTAATGTACCCTGTTGTTTATAATAGCACAGGGTACTTTTATTTTTAAGATACACATCTTTAGTAGTAATTTTAGGGTAAAGCATTGCTATGGATTTTGGCAGATTACCTGAGAATGAACTAAGTAAAATTGATTTTAGATTGCCTGTGGATCCGAAAGTGACGACGGATATACTTGCTAGTGGCAAAGGCAATACTAAATTTTATATAGGATGTGCAAAATGGGGGCGAAAAGACTGGGTAGGAAAACTTTATCCCAAAGGCACTAAAGAAAAAGATTTTTTCAAAGTGTACGCCGAGCAGTTCAATGCTATTGAGTTCAACGGATTTTTCTATAACCTGCATCCTGCCGAGCAGGTACGCAAATGGAAAAGCATTGTTACAAAAGACTTTATGTTCTGCCCTAAGTTTACACAGTCTATCACCCATTATAAACGTCTCAAGGATACTAAATATGATGTAGATCAGTATTTGTCAGTCATCTCAGAATTTGGCGAAAACCTTGGTCCCATATTCCTGATGCCTCATCCTACCATGAGCCTAAAACAACTAGACACCATAGAACAGTTCATAACCGATATTCCGCACGATGTAGATTTGTTTCTCGAACTCCGCAGCCCAGATTGGTACAGTAATAGGGAAGGATACAATACAGACTTGTACACCTTCCTTAAGAAACAAAAGCGTGGAACTGTTATAACAGATGCTGCAGGCAGACGCGATTGTGTACATATGCACCTCTCGACCCCTGAGACTTTTATCCGCTTTGTGGGTAATGGGTTGCATCCTACAGACTATACAAGGATAGATGAGTGGGTGGAACGTATAGGGAAGTGGATGGAGGAAGGACTTGAGACTTGCTATTTTTTCATGCATCAGCACGATGAATTACACTCTCCTGAATTGATAAAGTA
The DNA here is from genome assembly GCA_013286835.1 of Bacteroidota bacterium. Lineage (GTDB taxonomy): Bacteria > Bacteroidota > Bacteroidia > Chitinophagales > Chitinophagaceae > JABDEZ01. Next base: position 33,088 of record JABDEZ010000013.1, on the reverse strand, counting down.
TTTTATACAAGAAATGAACGCGCGTCATAGTACAGATATAAAACCTCCTGTGATGTATAATAGTGGTGGGTTGTTTGATTGATATGAACCATCGCTTCAGCGTGAGGTACAGAGCAAATTTTGTTTTAAATTTGCATCCTCATTAAAAAAACGGAACAGCACCATGCCAGTGTTACACAACCGGATATCGAATGAGGAACTGAAGCAGCGCATGTATGAAGAAACAGAGCGACGTGTAACAGTATCCTTTTACAAGTATTTCCATATTGCAAATCCTGAAGCCTTCAGGGATGAATTATACAAGAAGTTTTATGCATTGAATGTGTTTGGCCGTATATACGTAGCCAATGAGGGGATAAATGCACAAGCAAGTGTGCCAGAGAGTAATTTTGATGCCTTTAGAGATACGTTGTATGGTATAACGCCGGAGCTGGATGGTGTGCGGCTGAATGTAGCAGTTGATGATGATGGCAAATCGTTTTGGGTGCTGCGCGTTAAAGTGCGCCCAAAGATAGTTGCCGATGGCATTGAAGATCCAACTTTCGACTCGTCAAAAATGGGTACACATCTTAAAGCTGCCGAATTTAATGCGCTTACTGAACAGCCCGATACTATTGTGGTAGATATGCGCAACCATTATGAATATGAAGTAGGTCATTTTCATAATGCACTTGAGGTGCCATCTGATACCTTTAGGGACCAATTACCTATGGCAGCAGAAATGCTAAGTGATAAAAAGGACAGGAACATAGTTATGTACTGTACCGGTGGCATACGTTGCGAAAAAGCCAGCGCATACTTGCTGCATAATGGTTTTAAAAATGTTTTTCAACTGGAGGGGGGCATAATAGAATATGCGCGGAAGGCAAAAGAAGAAAACCTGCCTTTGAAATTTATTGGTAAGAACTTTGTATTTGACGACAGGCTGGGAGAAAGAATAACAGATGATATAATATCTAAGTGCCACATATGTGGTAAGCCCAGCGATACGCATACCAACTGCAAAAATGATGGCTGTCATTTATTGTTTATACAGTGCGAAGATTGTGCAGAAGAGTATGATGGATGCTGCAGTACCGAATGCCGGGATGAAAAGCAATTGCCTGAAGACGAACAGAAACAAAGGCGTGCAGGCAGGGAAAATGGAACAATGGTCTTTAATAAATCGAAAGATCACCCATTGAGAAGACGTTTGCGATAATTAAAGTTGTTATTGTTTCTTAAGAATATACCAGCTGAGTTGCGGATTGGTATAATTCATAAGCGTAAGTGTGGAAGAGTATAAAGACTCTATTCTGGATACAAGGGTATCGCCGCCATAAGTAACCATTTGTATTTCGGAGTAATTATCTATCAAAGTCCACTTGAAGTTGTAATCTTCTTTAGTCCCATTGAAAGTGATGTAATGTGTGCCAGTGCTGTCTTTATTGAACTGAATTGATTCGATATCATTGGCGGCGAGGTTTGATACCTGATTGCTATCGAGCTTGCCGGTATTGGTATCATCGAAAGCTTCCTGAACGATTTTCCATTTGCCGTATAAATTGGAATAAGGTGTGGCTGGCTGGCTGGTTTTAGTGCATGATGATACAATAGCCATAGCTAAAATACCTGCTGATAAAAAAATGATGACTTTTTTCATAAACTAAATAACAGATGATTGCCAGCAAATATTGCACCAGCAATCATCTGTTGAAATTACTAATAAAAAGGATAGGTGCTATCCGTTATCGCAAAACTTTAATAATCTCCTAAGGTTTCCAGTGCTTCCAGCAATCCTGTTGCAAGCTGAGCATCATTAGGGGCAATACCATGCCATTCATGGGTGCCTTCCATAAACGATATACCCTGACCCATTACTGTTGTCATAAGTATGCATACCGGTTTGCCTTTGCCTGCTGCTGCTTTTGCTCGTTCCAGCCCGTCCAATACTTCGACCATGTCATTGCCGTTCATTTCCAGGACATCCCATCCAAAAGCAGTGAACTTATCGTGCAGGGAGCCCAAGCCCATTACTGCATTTGTAGGGCCGTCTATTTGTTGACCATTTACATCGATGGTTGCAATGAGGTTATCTATTTTATGGTGGGCAGCAAACATTATCGCTTCCCAGTTCTGTCCTTCCTGCAATTCGCCATCGCCATGCAGGGAGTAAACAAGATGTTCATCTTTATTGAGCTTTTTAGCCAATGCGGCACCTGCGGCAACACTCATACCTTGACCGAGAGAACCACTTGCTATGCGTATGCCTGGTAAATGCTCTAAGGTAGCGGGGTGGCCCTGCAACCTTGACTCCAGCTTGCGGAATGTTGCCAGTTCGCTTACCGGGAAGTGACCTGTACGTGCCAGAACACTATAGAAAAGTGGTGAAATATGACCATTTGACAGAAAGAAAAGATCCTCATCTATTCCGTCCATATGAAAAGTTTCTTTTCTTTTCATTGCACTGAAGTACAATGCAACCATAAAATCGGTGCAACCAAGGGAGCCTCCCGGATGCCCGCTTTGAGCAGAATGTACCATGCGAATAATGTCTCTGCGCACCTGCGATGCTACCTCTCTCAACTGACCTGTGTTCATAATAAACTGAAAATTATGCGGCGAAATTAAAATTTATAACCTGAACTTTTAAGAAAAAAAATTACAATGCTGTGGGTAAAGTAAATTTGTACAGGATGGAAACGACAAATAGGCTGAAAAAATACTTTACTAAGCAACTGATGACATGGCATGAGACGGAAAATGAGAGAAGCCTGCCCTGGAAACAGGAAAAGGATCCGTACAAGATATGGTTGTCTGAAATAATATTGCAGCAAACACGGGCACAGCAAGGATTACCTTACTATATAAAATTTACGACGACATACCCTACAATAGGCGATATGGCCAATGCCGCTGATGAAGAGGTGTTTCGCATATGGCAGGGGCTGGGATATTATAATCGATGCAAAAATATGTTGGCGACTGCCCGGATGATTGCAAGCGAATATGGAGGCGTATTTCCTGCAGATTATGATGGTATATTGGCACTGAAAGGAATTGGCCCTTATACTGCTGCAGCAATAGCATCGTTTGCATATGGCCTCCCGTATGCTGTGGTAGATGGGAACGTATATCGGGTATTGGCCCGTTATTTTGGTATAGCTGAGCCTAGTGATACTACAAATGGCAAAAAGCAATTCCAGGAGCTGGCGCAGGAACTGCTGGATACAACCGACAGTGCAGGGTATAACCAGGCCATAATGGATCTTGGAGCCACAGTGTGTACCCCAAAAGTTCCCGCCTGCCAACGCTGTCCCTTACAGGAACATTGTGTGGCATTAAGACAGGATACCATTAGCCTGCTGCCAGTGAAAAACAAGAAGCTGATAGTAAAGGAGCGTTATTTTCATTACTTGTTGCTGAATTGCAGCGAGAAAATATGGATACAGAAACGAGGCCCTAAAGATATTTGGGAAAACCTATACGAACTGTTGCTAGTAGAGCACGATCACGAGCTGGATAAAGCAACGTTTAAAAATCATGAGGTGGTTAAAGCGCTGAGTGTACGCGATGAGATAGAATATGCGGGTAGTCATAGCCAACGATTGACTCACCGTATTATTAAGACCTCGTTTTTTGTGCTGCAGGGTGACAAAGTGATAGATGTGCCTGGAAATAAAGGTATGTGGGTGACCCGGGATGCGTTAAAAAATTTCGCATTCCCTAAAACGGTCATACATTTTTTAGAAAAAAATTTATACTTTTAATAGACTTTAGAATAAATTTTTGTCACCAGAAAATTGAACTACGTATGAGAGGTGTTAATAGGGTGATGCTGATAGGGAATTTAGGTAAGGATCCGGATTTGCAATACCTGGAAGGAAATATAGCAGTAGCAAAATTTCCACTAGCCACTACTGAAACTTTCAAAGATAAAAGCGGCAACCTGGTATCACAAACAGAATGGCATACGGTAGTATTGTGGCGTGGCCTCGCAGAACTTGCACAGAAATATTTGCATAAAGGCAGCCTTGTATTTATAGAGGGGCGCCTGCGTACCCGTAACTGGGAAGATAAAGATAAGAATCGCCGTTTCAGCACAGAAATAGTTGGAGACAACCTGGTAATGCTGGATAAAAGAAAAGAAAACGGGACAGATCTGCCTACCGCAGAACACCACCAAGATGACAGCAGTACCCCGGATATTAGCTTTGATGCAGGGAGTATAGGCATAGGTGGCAAAGATGATCTGCCCTTTTGAATATTAAATTATATATAATTAAGGGATGGATTGGTATAAGTCCATCCCTTTTTTTAATTTTATACAATTAACCAAACTAGTTAACCTTGGAAAGTACACCTGAAGGCGATACGATACTAACAACTTTATTACTGCAGGCACCTGCAGCATTTTCCGCCTCAAATGTCACTGTATTCGTCATCATCATACTTGCCCTGTTGCTGATGACCGCTATAACCGCAGGTTCTGAAACCGCTTATTTCTCTTTAACGGCTAAGGACATCAACTATTTTAAAACCAAGGAAACCGCAGGTGCACGCCAGGTTATACAACTCCTGGACCATCCTAAAATGCTGCTGGCCACCATAGTGGTAGCCAATAGTTTTATCAACATCGCAATTATCATTACTACGAATGTGTTGGTAAATGAGTTTGCAAGTTTCTTCGTTATTAGTCATGCACTGCTTTTTTTCATACAAGTAGTTATCGTCACTTTTTTATTGGTACTTTTTGGTGAGGTTTTGCCCAAAGTATATGCTACACAAAACAACCTGCGGATGGCTTTGTTTTCGGCACCACTGTTAAGGTTTTTCTTTGGTGTTTTCAGGCCTGTAAGTCGCATGTTGGTTAATTCCACCAATTTCCTGGAAGGGCGTATGTCGTCCAAACCACTTAATAATATAAGCAGTGAAGATTTTGAACATGCTATAGAGCTAACAGTAGGGCATACTGCTACCCGTGAAGAGGTAAACATTTTTAAAGGCATACTGAAGTTTGGCAACATCACGGTGCGACAGATCATGCGTACCAGACTTGATGTAAATGGCCTTGACTACGAGATGACCTTTCCTGAAGTGCAAAAGTTTTGTATAGAAATGGGTTATTCACGCCTGCCTGTTTTTAAAGATAGCCTGGACAAAATAGCTGGTATCATACATACCAAAGACTTTTTACCACATACAGAAGAAGTTGATTTTGACTGGCACGTACTTATTCGCCCAGCCTTTTTTATACATGAAGGGAAGCTCATAGAAGACCTTTTAAAAGAATTTCAGCAGAAAAGGATCCACTTTGCAGTAGTGGTGGATGAATTTGGAGGTACTTCTGGTATAGTGACCCTTGAGGATATAATGGAGGAAATAATAGGTGATATAAAGGACGAATTTGATGAAGAAGACCTGAGTTATAAGAAAATAGATGATATGAACTTCATTTTTGAAGGACGGATGCTTATCAATGATGTGTGCCGCATTATAGGTGAACCATCTGATGTGTTTGATGCAGCCCGTGGAGAAAGTGATAGCCTTGCTGGACTTATACTAGAGATATCTGGCAAATTCCCGGCTGTTAATGAAACTATTAGTTTTCAGCAGTATGATTTTACTGTGCTGGAGATAGAGAAGATGAGGATATTGCGCGTGAAACTCACAATAAATGAACCTGTGAGTGAAGAGGAAGAATAACAATAAATAAAAATAAAGCATATCAACAAGTAATTTCTCACTATCACCCTTATTTATAAAACTAGATTTAAATAACATCTATGCGATTAAGAAGTAAATGCTATGTACTTTTTTTCTTTGGTATGATAACCCACAATTTACATGCGCAAAATATAAAGGCAACAGTTGATCAACAGAGAAAGCTAATTGATAAAAATTCCGATTTCTCTTTTGTCGAAAACAAAGGGCAAATAAAGGATGAATATAATAGGGTACGTACAGATATCCAGTATAAAATAAAGACGCCGGGTGTCAATGTTTTTATTGGCAATGCACAACTACATTACCAGTTTAATAAGGTGTCTACTGAAGATAAAGCGCACGTAGATGCTTATAGAATGGACGTGGTTTTGGTGGGGGCAAATAATAATGCCAAAATAATTTCTGAAGATAAGCAGGATTATGCAGAAAGGTATTGTAACGATGCAGAAGCAATTAAATCTGCCGTTGCATATTCTTTCAAAAAGATAACATACCAAAATGTTTACCCTAATATAGATTGGGTTTTATACATCAAAAAAGGCACTCTGGAATACGATTTTATAGTACGCCCAGGTGGGGATGCCAAAAAAATAAAAATTCAATACAATGGCAATACCGGTCTTGATATGACTACTGAAGACGGTATTGTTGCTAAAACTCCCTTTGGTACTGTTAGCGAGCAAAAGCCGTATACTTATGTACAATCTTCAGGAAAGGAGCTTACGTCTGCATTTGTGGTGAAAAATAATTTTGTTTCTTTTACTACTGCAGATTGTAATACAACATATGTAATAGACCCTCAACTCAGCTGGGCAACATACTATGGCGGGGCACCGGACCCCCAAGGGGAAGCGGGAACGGTCGTTGCTGTTGATGCCACTAATAATGTATATATGGCAGGTTATACTTATGATGCAAATAACATTGCTACTGTCGGTGCGTATCAGACCGTACTTAATGGTATTACAAATGCGTTTTTAGTTAAATTCAATGCAGCTGGTGTTAGACAGTTTGCTACTTATTTTGGTGGGGTAGGTGAAACACAAGCAACTGGTTTGGCTTTTGATAATGGCGGATATTTGTATATGTGTGGGACGACCAATGGTTATAATGGTATTTTTACTACAGGAGGGGCACAAACAACTTATGGTGGAGGGATTAACAGTGGGTTCCTTGTAAAGTTTAATAACTCTGGAGTTCCTCAATGGGGTACGTACATTGGAGGTAGCACGGAGGAAGAAGCAAACGGCATAGCCTATGACAATAGTGGAAGTATATATGTAGTTGGTAATAGTGCTTCTCCAGGTATTGCAACCCAAGGGGCCTATCAAACAAATTCTCTTGGGAAAGATGGTTTTATAGCGAAATATTCTTTATCTGGAAGTTTAAGATTGATTACTTATTATGGTGGAACTGGCAATGATTATTTTACTGGAGTTGCTTGTGATAAATCGGGAAATGTTTACGCGGCCGGATATACTTCGAGTACTTCAGGAATAGCAACTCTTGGCGCGTACCAATCAACATATGGTGGAGGAATAAGCAATGCATTTATAGTAAAATTTGATTCAACAGTTCAAACAAGGGCATGGGGGACTTATTATGGCAGTACAGCAACCAATAACGCTTATGGAATAGCTATAGATACTACACGCAACATTTACATTACCGGATATACAACGAGTTCAACGTCAATAGCCACACCAGGTTCTGCCCAGCCCACATTTGGTGGTTCATTTGATGCTTTCTTGGCAAAGTTTAATAATTCAGGTGCACTTTTATGGGGAACATACATGGGGGGATCAGGCAACGAGAGGGGAGCGGGCATAGCTATTGATAGATACGGAAATGCAACAATTACAGGACAAACAAACAGTTCTACCAATATAGCAACTATCGGCACCGGCGTTTATCAGACAACATTTGGCGGTGCTAATGATTGCTTTGTTGAAAAATATAACACTTTAGGTCAACGATTATATGGTACCTATTACGGGGGGAGTAGTACTGATTTTGGTTTTGCGCTTGCTTATGATACTTCAAACTTACTTTATTTGTGTGGTGTTACCGGAAGTCCCAGTAATATTACAACAAGTGGCTCTTTTCAAAGCGTTTATCCTGCGGGTAATGGACATGCATTTCTTGCCAAATTTAATAAGGATACACTTTTTTCAATAAACCAACCTTTTGTTGATACTCTTATTTGTGCCGGAGGGACATTTAGCGTAGGTTATACGACTAATTACATTTTAAATGCGGGTAATGTATTTTCAGTTTATCTTTCTAATTCATCAGGTAGCTTTGCTTCACCCACGCTTATTGGGAGTGCAGCAGGAGTTGGTCCTAATGGTAGCATATCTGTTACCATCCCTCCATCTACTGCACTTGGCAATGGATATAGAATTAGAATAGTATCTAGCAACCCAATATATACATCGCCAGATGATTATTATAATATAAATATATTTAGTGGTGTCAGTACCCCGCTATTAACTAGTAATTCGCCCGTATGTGTAGGCGATAGTATAAGACTATTGGCCGCCAATACATCTTCTATTACACCGGTTACATTCAATATTTCCGGTCCAAATGGCTTCTCCTCATCCGCATCAGTAAGTTATGTACCCTTTGCTACGGGTGCCAATGCAGGTAGCTATACTGCAACAGTGATACATAATGGTTGCCCTGCGGCGACAACGTCTGTAACAGTCGTTGTAAATAGTATTATCCCTCCAACGCCATCGGCAAACAGCAATTCACCTATATGTTCTGGCAGTGCTATAAATATACATGCATCAAGTATCGTTTCGCCTGTTACTTATCGTATTACCGGTCCTAATGGTTATGTTTCTTTCTTACAGAACCCCATTATTGCCAATGCAGATACAAGCAGAGCAGGATACTATTTTATTGTAGACACATTGAACGGTTGCCGTTCAGCAAAAGATAGCATATTAGTAAATGTGACACAAAGCATAGCCACTACTGTAAATGTTGTTGCCAGCCCTGGTGATACAGTTTGTTCAGGTAATAATTTCTCTTTTGTTGCAAATACTACTAATGCTGGCAATAACCCACAATACCAATGGAGGATACATGATGTTGTTTTGGGAGATACTGCAGTTGTGGGAGCTATAAGCAATGTATATGGTTCACAGTTCTTAACTAGTGGCGATATTGTTTATTGCATACTATACAGTAATGCACAATGCTTGTTGAATCCCATAGATACCAGCAATAAAGTGAAGATTACTATACTACAGCCGTCAACTCCGGTTGTAAGTATTGCAGTAAGTCCAAGTAATACAGTTGCGCAGGGAACTGCGCTTACATTTACATCCACTGTAGTTCTAGGTGGTGCAAATACTAGCTATCAATGGTATGTAAATGGACATGCTGTTGCTAATGATACATTAGGGACAGCTACTTTCCATTCGCTGGCAGACAGTGATGTGGTAACATTGATCGTTCATAATCATGTTATGTGCGCAAATCCTGATTCTGCCATAAGCAATGCTATAAGGGTGCATATAACAACAGGTATTAGCAATGTTGAAGCAGCATTGAACACAATCAATCTTTATCCTAATCCTAACAATGGCGTTATGTCGCTTACTGGTCATCTGGAAGGTTTAACGCCAAATTCAGTTCAATTAGAAATACTCAACGTTATTGGACAGCTTGTCTATACCAATACTATTGGTATAAATAATGGTACTCTGAATGGTGCAGTGAAAATTGGTTCAAACATAGCAGAAGGTACTTACCTGTTGCGTATAAAAGCAGATGGTGAAAGCCGCGTGATCAGGTTTACTGTTCAAAAATAAGAAGCAATTTATCAATAAAAATGCAAGGGAGTCGATATGACCCCCTTGCATTTTTATTTCATATTCCACCATACAACCTAATCTAAAACAACTCGTTTGTACTATTAATTGATTTTTTTTAGAAAAAGCAATGTTTTTTAGTAGGAAATGATTGCGGGTAGCGATTTTTTTTCATACATTGTCAAAGCTATTTTTAATCTATTAAGAATACTTCTGTTAAATAATAAATATAAGTCTATGCAATTTAATAGTACTAAATACTATGCACTCTTATTGTGTTGCCTCACAACCTATTCTTTATCGGCAAAAGATGGAGCACTGAGCGATGTACAGCATAACCTTTCGCGCAACAACACTGGTTTTGTTGAGAACAAGGGGCAGGTGACCAACCAATACCATAAAGTACGTACTGATATACAGTATAATTTGAAAAGGGATGGCGTAAGTATGTTTCTTGCTCCGGGATCAATACACTATCAGTTCAATAATATTTCGGGCAACGACAAGTCTTTTAAGGATAATGCATACCGCATGGACGTAACGCTGGTGGGTGCAAATAAACATGCAAAAGCAATAACAGACGAGGATCAGGCTTATACCGAGCAATATAATGTGAACGGCAAAATGGTTACTGCCCGGTCTTTTAATAAGGTGACTTATATTGATGTTTACCCTGGTATAGACTGGGTTGTTTATACTAAGAATGAAAAGGTGGAATATGATTTTGTTGTACGCCCTGGTGCTGATGCAAATAAAATACAATTGAAATACGGTGGGGCCAAAGGGATCAGCCTTACAGAAAATGGCGGCCTTGCAGTTAAAACTCCCTCAGGAACAATTACAGAAAATACGCCATATAGTTATGCTCTTAATACCAAACAAACTATAACATCTTCTTATGTACTTAAGGGTAACACATTGGGCTTTAATGTTGGTGCGCATGAGGGTACGATTGTTATAGATCCGCAGGTTCAATGGTCAACATACTATGGCGGTGCAAATGCTGATCAATTGATGGCAATTGCAACAGATGCTTCAGGTAATGTTTATTCTTGTGGATATACAACAAGCACCGCAAATATAGCCACTACGGGCGCTTACCAAACTGTTTATAATGCTAACAATGATGGTGTACTTGTAAAATTTACAACTGCGGGTACCATAGCATGGGCCACTTACTTTGGCGGTGCGGGAGCTGACCAGGCGAACGGAATAGCTACAGATAATACAGGTAATGTGTATATCGTAGGTTCAACATCATCTACTTCTGCAATAGCAACATCTACATCGTACCAATCTACTTATGGTGGTGGTGGTGATGCATTTCTTGCAAAGTTCAATAGTGCTGGTGCCTTGCAATGGAGTACTTATTTTGGAGGTACAGGTAATGACATCGGATATAGTGTAACGTGTGATAAATGGCGTTCGGTTTATATTACCGGTGCAACAGGCAGTACTGCAAATATTGCAACTACAGGCGCCTTTAATACAACAGAAAGTGGAACATTGGATGGTTTTGTAGCACGCTTTGATACATTGGGTAACAGGTTGTGGGGTACTTATTATGGTAATGGAAATTTCACCTCTACCTATGGTCTTGGTATATCTACTGATCCTGCCGGCTATGTATATTTTACAGGAGAAACCACAGCCGCTGCAGGTATAGCTTCTGCCAATGGATATCAAACAGCTCCTGTTGGATTTTTCCAGGATAATGCTTTTTTGGCCAAACTGGATTCAAACGGAAATCATCTGTATTGGGGCACTTACTACGGTGGTGCTACTACACAAGGATTTTCTGTAGCTAACGACACACATGGCAATGTTTACATTAGTGGTTACACTAATGCAAGTACTAATATAGCCTCTGCAAATGCATATCAGAGTACATTAGGTGGTAGTAATGATGGATACCTTGCTAAATTTGATACTGCCGGTAACTTTAAATGGGGTACTTATTATGGGGGTACAGGTTCTGAAATACAAAAAGGTGTAACTATTGATAATTTCGGCAACCCAATTATATCTGGTAATACCACTAGTGCCACAGGCATTTCCACTATCAACAATGGTACCTATCAAAGCACATATGCTGGTGCGCAGGATGGCTATATGGCTAAATTTACTCCTTTAGGACAAAGGCTTTGGGGTAGTTATTTTGGCGGTACAGGTGCAGAAACACAACTATGCATAACAAGTAATGCAAATGGCAGCTTTTACATTGCAGGTTATAGCACCAGTTCAAATGCAATTGCAACACCCGGTGCGTACCAGACTGTAAACAACGGTAATGCGGATGGTTATATCGCCAGATTTAACACAGATACTTTTGTAGTAATAAACCAACCTTACACTGATACGATTGTATGTCCTGCCGGTAGTTTCAATATTAACTACACTACCAGTTATGCATTTAATACCGGGAATATTTTTACTGCACAACTATCTGATGCAACGGGCAGTTTTGCAGCACCTGTTGCAATTGGCAATGTAACCGCTGTTGGTACAACGGGCGTTATTGCAGTAAACATTCCTGCAGGCACTGTTGCAGGCACTGGTTATCGCATTCGCATTGTTGCAAGCAGCCCTGCATATACATCGCCTGATGAATATGTTAACATACATATTATTTCTTCGCTGGCGCCACCTACTATAACCAGTAATTCACCGGTTTGCGTGGGTGATAGTATAAAACTTACGGCTACCAATACATCTACAGTAACGCCAACAGCGTTAAATATTACAGGCCCTGCAGGTTTTTCATCAGGTTCAGGAACAGGTGTAATTGCATTTGCAAATACGATAAATGCTGGTACATATACAGCTTCTGTGACACATAATGGTTGTCCTGCTTCTACAGCTACAACCAATGTTGTAGTGAATAGCACAATACCTGCAACACCAACTGCTACCAGCAATACACCTGTCTGCTCAGGCAACTCAATCATTATACATGCATCTAGTACATCATCTCCTGTTACTTATCGTATAACAGGCCCTCATGGTTATGTATCATCTTCACAAAACTCTATTATCACCAATGCTGATACTACAAGGGCGGGGTATTACTTCATAGTAGATACATTGGGTGGTTGCCGTTCTGCAAAAGACAGTATATTGGTTAGTGTGAGCCAAAGCATAACTACTACATTGACTGTGGTTGCTACTCCTGGTGATACGGTTTGCGCAGGCAGTGGATTCTCATTTACAGCTATTGCTACCAATGCGGGCAATAATCCACAATACCAATGGCGTATAACTGATGTAAACTTAGGTGATACAGCAGTTGTAGGAGCTATAAGTAATATATATGGTTCACAGTTCTTAACTAGTGGTGATATTGTGTATTGTATTTTGCACAGTAATGCACAGTGCCTTTCAAATCCTGCTGATACGAGCAACAAGGTGAAAATTACTATACTACAACCGTCAAATCCTGTTGTAAGTATTGCGGTAAGTCCAAGTAATACCGTTGCTCAAGGCACGTTGCTTACATTTACATCTACTGTCGTTCTAGGTGGTGCAAATACCAGCTACCAGTGGTATGTAAACGGGCATGCTGTAGCCAATGATACATTAGGTACAGCTACTTTCCATTCGCTGGCAGACAGTGATGTAGTAACATTGATCGTTCATAACCATGTGATGTGTGCAAATCCTGATTCTGCTATAAGCAACGCAATAAGGGTGCATATAACAACAGGTATTAGTAATATTGAAGCTGCATTGAATACAATCAATCTTTACCCTAATCCTAATAATGGTGTTATGTCACTTACAGGTCACCTGGAAGGTTTAACGTCAAATTCAGTTCAATTAGAAATACTCAATGCCATAGGGCAGCTTGTTTACACTAACACTGTTGGCATCAATAATGGTACACTGAATGGTACAGTAAAAATTGGTTCAAACATTGCAGATGGTACTTACCTGCTGCGTATAAAAGCAGATGGAGAAAGCCGCGTGATCAGATTTACTGTTCAACGTTAGGTCCGTTGTATATTAACGAAAATATTAAGGGAGCCTACTTGGCTCCCTTAATATTTAATCATTTGAAAGTCAGGGTAATAGGATTTATAGTTAAAGAATTTATTGTTATCTTCGATGTGCATCTGTTGATAATAAAAACGTCTATGCTTTTTACTAGAACATATGTATATAAGTCCACAGCTTCTGTTCATGACATTAAAAACAGGTTGCTTGGCGATCCGATAAAAGTACATACCCTTGATTTTGAGGTTTCTGAAAAGGGGCAGGTACTTAGCATATTCCCACTTGCTGAAGAGATAGCAGAAATAAGAATTTTACCTGTGACACACATAAAGTTGCACGATAAAGGCTCGAAGACCCAGATCATCATCAAATCTGAGATGCGCAGACCTGATGCTGGAGGCCCCATGCTGGTAGTAGGTTTCTGTGTTTCGCTTTTTATTGCGGCAATATTGTTTTTTATATTTGGTAAGGAGGAGTATGCCTTCTTAACTTATGTGCTTTCCAGTATAGGGCTTCTGATATTTATAGGGTTCTGGATACGGCTGGAAACAGGTTATTTTGATTATATGCGCAAGGTGAGGGATTTTGTAAAACATGCCGGGAGATAGAACAGATCACTACCGCATTAGGAATATATTTGCAGAAATAAGAAAACCCGGCCTTGTACCGGGTTTTCTTATTAAGAATTCTTGTTGTAAATATCAATACTGATTATAGCTATGGTAGTATATTATTTTGCAAAGACTTTTGCTGCTGATTCATTGCGTTCTCCTATTTGTTGACGCCACATAGCATAATATAGGCCTTTTTCGTTCAGCAGATTTTGGTGTGTTCCTGTTTCAATAATATTGCCCCTTTCCAGAACATAAATACGATCTGCATGCATAATAGTTGATAGCCTGTGAGCTATCATAATAGTAATGTGTTCACGCTGATCGGTTATGGTACGTATGGTTTGGGATATTTCTTCCTCTGTAAGGGAATCGAGGGCAGACGTGGCCTCGTCAAAGATCATTAATTTAGGAAAGCGGAGTAGTGCACGCGCAATAGATAACCTTTGTCTTTCACCGCCTGATAATTTAAGGCCACCTTCTCCTATCATAGTATCAATACCATTCTCAGCACGCGCCAGCAGGTTTTCGCATGCAGCTTTATGCAGTGTTTCGGTGATCTGCTTATCTGTAGCAGATGGGTTTACAAACAAGAGATTTTCTTTTATTGTGCCCGAGAAGAGTTGGGTGTCCTGGGTTACAAAACCTATCTGGTGACGCAGCTCATCAAAGTCTATTTCGTTATTGTTGAACCTATTGTAAAATACATTGCCTTGTACAGGATGGTACAAACCTACCAGTAGCTTTACAAGGGTGGTTTTACCAGAACCTGACGGCCCGACAAATGCTACGGTTTCCCCTTTTTGTACTTCGAAAGAAATGCTTTTAAGAGCCGGTGCAGTGGCACTTTGGTGTTGGAATTTTACCTGGTCGAAACGTATGTCTTGTATGGCGTCTATAGATATGGGGTGTTCTGGTTTTACCTCAACGGGGCGCTCCATTAGTGTTTGCAGATTGTTGAGGGATGCCTCAGCCTCCCTGTAGGATAGTATAACATTTCCTAGTTCCTGCAACGGGCCAAAAATGAAGAACATGTAGAATTGCATAGTGATCAGCTGACCTACCGATATTGTTTTATGAAACACAAAATACAATAATGCAAACATGATACATTGCTGCAGGAAATTGACAAATGTGCCTTGTATGAAACTGATAGTACGTATGCTTTTAACCTTACTCAGTTCCAGCTTCAGTATTTTATATGTAGTTGCATTTAACCTTCTTATTTCCTGTTGGGTAAGTCCCAGGCTTTTTACTAATTCAATATTGCGCAATGATTCTGTTGTAGAACCTGCCAATGCATTTGTTTCACTAACGATCCTTTTTTGTGTCACCTTTATTTTACGACTAAGTGTAGTGGTGAGAACACTTAATATAATAGCACCGCCAACGTATATGACTGGCAATAACGGGCTTAATGTAAAGGAGTAGATCAGTACAAATATCAATCCTACCACTGTAACAAATAGAACATTTACAAAATTGGTAATGAACTTTTCGCAATCTGCACGTACCTTTTGCAATACAGACAGAGTTTCGCCGCTGCGCTGGTCTTCAAAGTCCTGGTAAGGCAGGCGCAGGGCATGGCGCAAACCATCAGTATAAATATTGGCTCCAAATTTTTGTATGACAACGTTCACCGTATAGTCCTGGAAGGCTTTTGCAATTCTGGATACCATTGCTGCGCCTATTATAAGGCCCAAAGAACCAGTGATGCCCCAAAAATAAACGTTAGGAGGTATAGTATCAGCATGGCGCGCATACTTATCAATGAGGAAGTGTCCCAGGAACCAAGGGTTCATCAAAGAGAAAACCTGATTGACAGATGCAAGTAGCAAGGACACAAATACCAATCCTTTATACTTGCTGAGATAATGTAAGAGTAATTTCATAAATAGAAATAAAATGGGTGCAAAGGTACTTGGTTATAAGCAACCTTGTATTAATTACAACTTAACTATATTCTATGTGCCTATTCTCAATTGTTACCGTGCATTTTATTTAGTATGCCTGCAACAACTTTGTCGGCGGGTAATGTAAAGGTTTCATTATTCACGTCTGCAATATCCATCCAATAAGTCCGCTCGCCGGGGACCATATTCTTAATCGATTCAGTTACAGGAGCTTTTACAAGATAATATATGCTGATCAATTGGGAATCGTCGAGCCAGGATTTTATAAAGTAGTCTGTGGTATAAAAATGGGCAAGTATTTCAATATCAAGGTCCAGCTCTTCTTTCCATTCGCGTTTAAGACAGTCGATACTACCTTCGCCCCATTCCAGTCCACCACCGGGCAGTTTGGTTATCAACTGCCCCCTAAAAGGCTCTTCGCTGACCAATAATTTGCCATCATCTATCAACAGCCCATATACTCTTATATTGAAGCGCTTGTTCATCAACTCAAATTTATGCACAAATTAAATTCTATATCCATAGAGGACTTTTATCCTTATGCTGCACGAGGCCTATATAAAGATTGCCACGTCCAATTCAGAGGTAATAATTTGGAACGCAGTAATTAAAACCAACGTTTTTTATTAAAATACCAACTGGTAATAAACGATATAATAATGGCGATGGAAATGGCCGCATAAAAACCCTTAACAGTGTTTTGCATAGGGAAGCTAACATTCATACTAAAGAATGCCAATACCAGGTTGGGTACAGAAAGCATTATGGTTATGGCCGTAAGCCGCTTCATCACAATGTTCATGTTGTTATTTATTATGCTTGCAAAAGCATCCATGGTACTGCTGAGGATATTGGTGTAATTGTTGGCCATTTCAAGGGCCTGGGAAAATTCTATTACCAGATCTTGCAAAAATTCCAGTTCCTCATCATTGCAATGCAGGTAATTGGTGCGGTCCATTTTCATGAGCAATAGCTCGTTAGAGCGCAGTGCCGTTACAAAATACACCAGGCTTTTTTGTACCCTCATAATCTGCAATAGCTCATAATTCCGGTTGGAATCATATAGTTCCTGCTCCAGCTGGTCGCGCCTGTGGTTTATATCGCGTAATACGTGTATGTAATCCCATATCACCTTCTCAAAAATTTTCAACACCATCATATTGGGTTTTTCGGGGTGACGTTTGGCAAACGACTCCAGGAAAAGATGTATGGCCGCATTGTCGAAAGAGTTTACTGTTACTATTTGATTATTGGCAGTAATAATGATGGATATAGGTGGTGATGTAGTAAGCATCGCTTGTGCTTACCGACTTGTTTTCGACCGGTGTTTTAATGATGATCATTTTAACTCCGTCCTCGGTTTCATAGCGCGATCTTTCTTCCATGTCCAATGTGTCGGTGAGAAAATCGCGGGGGATGTTTAATTTGCTACTGAGGTTGTCAATTTCTATCTGCTCAAAAGGAGGTGTTACGTTGATCCAGTTAGCTTCTTCAGGATTACTAATCTGCTGTGTTTGATGATTTATATTCCTGTAAAACTGGAGCATATGTAATTTTTATATTTTAGACAGATATTGTGATGAGATTCAAAGCGTTATTTTAAAATCAAGCGTTTATATCGTCAAAGAAACGTAGCGTTTTCCACACATCTTTGTTACTTTTGTATTAATTACTATTAAACAGATCCGGATAATATATTTATTAAATTACTTGTATGGCTTCTCAACACAAATTACTGACCCTGGATGAATTTACCATACAGGAAACAAGAAAATTCCCATTAGCCACCGGCGAACTTTCTTCATTGTTGCGCGATATAGGCCTCGCTTCAAAAATGATAAACAAGCAGGTGCGCAAAGCAGGGCTTGTTGATATATTGGGTAAGCATGGCGCTACTAATGTGCAAGGGGAAGAACAGATGAAACTGGATGTTTATGCCAATGAAACACTGATCAGCATTCTGAAAAATGGTATGGACTGTGCCGGTATAGCATCGGAAGAAAATGATGACATTGTTTGTTATGAGGATGATTTTTCTGCTAATTCAAAATATGTGGTTCTTTTTGATCCATTGGATGGCTCTTCCAATATTGATGTAAACGCACCAATAGGTACCATATTTGCCATATATCGCAGAATAAGCCCATTGGGTAAACCCTGTACCAAGGCCGATTTTTTACAACCAGGTAACAGGCTCATGGCTGCTGGTTATGTAATATATGGCTCTAGTACCATGATGGTATATGCCACCCGCCTGGGTGTGAATGGATTTACTCTTGAACCATCTATAGGCGAGTTCTGTTTGTCTCACCCTAATATGATGGTGCCGGACAAAGGTAAGATATACTCCATCAACCAGGGTAATAGCGCCTATTACGATGATGATCTACGCGCCTACCTGAACTATTGCATGGAAGTAAACGCTGAAGATGGCCGTCCTTATTCGCACAGGTATATAGGTTCAATGGTAGCAGATATGCACCGTACGCTTATTAAAGGAGGAATCTTTATGTATCCTGCAGATAAGGTGTCGACTAAAGGTAAGCTGCGTTTGCAATATGAGTGTAATCCAATGGCATTTCTTATAGAAGCTGCTGGTGGTAAATCTACAGATGGCCATCAAAGCATCCTGGATATTGAACCCAATGACCTGCATCAACGTGTGCCCGTATTCATTGGATCAAAAAGCATGGTAAATAAAGCGCTTGAGTTTGTGAAACAAAAGGAAGCTGTATTGTAAGGGCTTTTTATGGTAATGATTTTAGATGATAGAGGGCTGCGATATGCGGCCCTTTATTATACAGCTATATTTGCACTAAGTTTTGTGTTTAACCGTTAAGTAGTAGATGAAATATTTCTTTGCCTTGTTGTTCTTGCTCACCGCTCATTGTTTATGGGCAGGAACTCCAGATTCTGTTGGATTAAAAAATGTGGTTATCACAGGCAATGGGTTCATGTTTGCCTTAAAAGAACCTGCCGGCTGGGAATGTAATACCAAGACGGCTGAACAGTACCAGGCTAATGCCATACTGTATGTAAATGAAGACAGCATTAAAAGCGGAGGTGCACTTGTGCAATTGGCCGTTTTTTTGAAACAGGATGAGTTTACAGATAAAGACCTGGAAGAAAATATAAGTATCTATAGAAACGAATATAGTAACCTAAAGGAAGCGGATACTGACATAAAACATCCCACCTACCGGAGCTATGGCAAATTGGAATATGTGCCAGGCGATTTTTACCAGTATATAGTTTTTATAAATCCTGGTCAGCAATATAAGTATGGCTTTTCAGTTGCCATGAATATTTATAAACGGCCCGCTACAACTGAGGAACTGAATGCCTTTAAGGAAATAGTTTCCACACTTAAAATGATAAAAGGTTAGTGTGTTCATCAGAGTTATATAATTATTAAAAGTTGGTTACTCGCTCATTGAATTGGTTACTATATAATAATATTTATAGTAAAAAATAACTAAGTCAATTTATTTTATGTGTATGATTTGACGGCATAATTCTTACGCGTTATGCTGTAAAAATAAATCATTTTATGAAACACGATCATCACGAGAAGGCAGCCCAACATCACGAAGAAGCTGCCAAGAGTCATCGTAAGGCACAAACAAGCCACCAGGAGGGTAATGACGAACAGGCTGCATCGCATGCGCATGCAGCAGAAGGTCATCGTCAAAATGCAAAATCTCATGCTACAGAAGCAGCAAAAAAACACTCTGAAAAAACCAAGAGTACTAAGTAAAATTGTGTAAAAAGGTTTATCCGGGAATGCCAGCAAGCTATCCCGGATTTTTTATGTGGTTGCACGTACTAATGGGATAGTACGCGTATCATTTCCAGCATATCAGCCGAAATAGGACTGTTCTCTTTTATGGCATTGCGGAACGGTGTGTAAGACAGTTCCCCATTGATAACTCCTACCATTACCTGGGTACGATCTTCGCGAATGGCATTTACAGCTGCAAAACCCAGTCTGCTGGCCAGCACTCTGTCTGCGAAGGTGGGAGCCCCTCCGCGTTGTATATGTCCTAATACACAAATACGGGTATCCAGCAAGGGAAAACGTTCCTTAATGCTTTTAGATAGATTTTTGGCACCCCCATCATCTCCTTCTGCTACTACTATTATGTGTACTGTTTTCTTTCTTCGTTCGTCATGATCTATCCTGTTGAGCACTTCTGATATATTATGCACCTGTTCAGGTATCAGTATGTCTTCAGCCCCACATGATATGCCACTGTTCAGTGCTATATAGCCTGCATCGCGCCCCATTACCTCAATTACAAAAAGACGGTCGTGTGCTTCTGCGGTGTCACGTATTTTGTCTATGGCCTCTACTGCAGTGTTTACAGCAGTATCAAAACCTATTGTATAGTCGGTGCCAGTAAGGTCTTTATCTATAGTGCCCGGTATGCCTACTGCAGGTATGGTATGCTCTTCAAAAAACTTTACAGCCCCCCTGAAGGTGCCGTCGCCCCCAACAAGCACCAGTGCCTCTATGCCGTGCTGCTGTATTTGATAATATGCTTTCTGCCGGCCTATTTCTGTGAAAAAATCTTTACTGCGCGCTGTTTTTAAAATAGTGCCGCCACGGTTTATAATGTTGGATACATCAGTGGTCTTCATTTTAAAAATGTCACCTTCTATCATACCCTGATAACCGCGCCTGATACCGAAAACTTCCATTTCATGATACAGGCTGGTACGTACTACAGCCCTTATAGCGGCGTTCATACCCGGGCTGTCACCGCCGGATGTCATGATGCCTATTTTGCGAATGCTATTGCTCATGCTGTTATTTATCTGAAAATTACACAAATGTCCCGACGCTAATCTTAATTCTCAATTATTAAAACTCACGGCAAATAAAACCACGCCACATCTATGCTCAAGTTATTAAATCATCTGCATACTAATCACTCAAAAAACTAAATTTGCAGCATGGTGTACAAAGTAATTGGTCTTATGTCGGGGAGCTCAATGGACGGGCTGGATATAGTATATACGCAACTGGAAGAAGTGAGGGGCGCTTGGACATTTGAGATCATTCATGCAGATTGCATACCTTATACTGATGAATGGGTGAATGCTCTTGAATATATAAGTACCAAATCTGTGCAGGAATTTCTGCGTTTAGATACTGCGTATGGCAGGTACCTGGGGGAACAGGTGATGCGTTTTATTGAGCAATACGACATAGACCACAAGGTGCATTTCATAGCCAGCCATGGGCATACCATAATGCACGAACCTAAACAACAAACCACCTGCCAGATAGGCAATGGAGCTATGATAGCAGCACTTACGGGGTTGCCTGTTATAGATAACCTACGTGCACTGGACGTAGCGCTGGGCGGGCAGGGAGCACCAATCGTGCCTATTGGCGATAAGCTTTTGTTTGGCAATTATGAATATTGCCTGAACATTGGCGGTATCTGCAACATCACTATACAAAACCAAAATAAATTATTAGCCTTTGATGTTTGCCCTGCCAATCAGGTACTGAACCGCCTGGCTAAGAATGAAGGAAAGGATATGGATGAAGATGGTGCAATAGCTGCAGAGGGTAATATATTGCTTGACGT
Organism: Bacteroidota bacterium; assembly: GCA_013286835.1. Taxonomy (GTDB): domain Bacteria; phylum Bacteroidota; class Bacteroidia; order Chitinophagales; family Chitinophagaceae; genus JABDEZ01. The sequence continues at coordinate 11,438 of JABDEZ010000013.1, read as the reverse complement.
GCTTACTGAGTTGAATGATAGGCAATATTACAAGCAGATCGGACCAAAATCATTAGGCAATGAGGAGGCCCGTGATCTGGTGTTCCCTATACTTTTAGAAAGTGGGCATAGTAATGCTGATATGCTGCGTACAATGGTAGAACACATTGCAGACCAGGTAGCTGCCGCTGTACGGTTATATCCAACCCAAGCTGATGCACATATGCTGGTAACAGGCGGTGGCGCTTTTAATAAGTTTTTGATGGAACAGCTACATAAAGCCCTGCTGCCACTTAATGTAACAGTAACAATACCTGATGACAGCATTGTAAAATACAAAGAAGGGCTGGTAATGGCCCTCATTGGCGCACTGAGATGGCGCGAGGAAAATACTGTGCTCAGTGATGTGACAGGCGCAACGAAAGACAGCGTTGGTGGTACTATATGGATGGGGCAGGGATATAACGGAGGTTAGTATTGCCCCGTGCTCAGCATAACAAGTGTGCACGATTCTAAGACATTTATACCCTCTTTTAAAGCAAGACGTTCCAGCTCGTCATTTTCTGTACCGGGGTTAAATATGATGCGCCTGGGTTTAAGACTTAATATGTAGTCGTAATAAGGCTTTTGGTTGGTGGGATTTAAATAGAGGGTTACTGTGTCTATATCTTTATCAACTACTTGTTCTGTAATTATTTCTACATTATTCACTTTGCCTTTCTTATTGCCTATAGCTATAACGGGATACCCCTTATCAGTAAGGCGGCGTATGGCCATGTTACTGTACCGGCTACTGTTTTCAGATGCGCCAAGTACCAGTGTTTTCTTGTTTGTCATAATTATTTTGCGTGGTATAAAGTTATTGATTGCTTACAATACCTAACTGCAAGGAAAAATGATGCCACAATAGAGTGTGCTTATTGCAACCCAGTTAAAATCCATGCAAGCAAAACATTATCATTGCATTGCTTTCATTAACTTTAGTTTCGTAACAGATTCAATCTTTCTAAGCATATGCAGACAGCCTATATAGTAGCAGGGTTTCGTACAGCGGTTGGTAAATCAAAACGTGGCGGTTTCCGTTTCTATCGTCCTGAAGACCTGGCGGTGGATGTAATAAAAGGACTACTGGCAAGTGTGCCCCAATTGGATCCTAAACTGGTAGATGATGTGCTGGTGGGTAATGCGGTGCCGGAAGCTGAACAAGGCTTGCAGGTAGGACGCATAATAGCCAATAAAGCTGTGGGCGAATGGGCAGCGGGGCTCACTGTGAACCGCTATTGCGGGAGCGGACTTGAAACAATAGCCATTGCAACTGCCAAAATACAAACCGGCCAGGCTGAATGCATTATAGCCGGTGGCACAGAGAGCATGAGCCTGGTACCTACCGCAGGATGGCGCACTATGCCCAACTATGAATTTGCCAAAACCTCTCCTGATTATTACTTGAGTATGGGACTTACCGCAGAGCAAGTAGCCCAGGATTTTAAAGTGAGCCGTACCGATCAGGATGCGTTTGCATACCATTCTCACCAAAAGGCTATTAATGCCATAAAAGAAGGCTATTTTAAAGATGGCATTTTACCCATAACGGTTAAGGAAATTTACGTGAACGAAAAGGGTAAGAAAGCCCAGCGAGAATATATTGTAGATACGGATGAAGGGCCACGTGCAGATACATCGTTAGAAGTGCTGGCAAAACTGCCGGCTGTGTTTGCGCAAGGTGGCAGTGTAACTGCTGGTAACTCAAGCCAGACCAGCGATGGCGCTGCGTTTGTACTTGTGATGAGTGAACGCCTGGTAAACCAACTAGGACTGAAACCACTGGGAAGGCTGGTAGCTTGTACAAGTGCAGGTGTGGATCCGCGTGTGATGGGGATAGGACCTGTAAAGGCGGTACCCAAAACACTAAAGGCTGCAGGCATGACGCTTGACCAGATAGACCTTATTGAACTTAATGAAGCATTTGCATCACAATCGCTGGCGGTGGTACGTGAGCTGGGCATTGATGAAACAAAGCTGAACATAAATGGTGGGGCTATTGCTCTTGGTCACCCGTTAGGATGTACTGGTGCCAAACTTACTGTGCAAATGCTACATGACCTGAAACGCCTGGATAAGAAATACGGTATCATTACCGCATGTATTGGTGGTGGGCAGGGTATAGCTGGGATCATTGAAAGGGTATAACCGTTACTAAATATTGTGTAAGCACCAGGTTAATTTATCTGGTGCTTTTTTTATGTTTATGATATACGTTAGTTTACATGATATTTAGAAATGTGCTACATTTGAATTTTACAACTCATCTTGTATGCATATTACATCAGTAGAGGAATTTTATAAACAGACGGGCATAGTAGATGAGAATGGTGTTAATGCACTGCTGCCCAATGGTATTAATAAAGAAATAGGACATTTTAATGTATTTAATATAGCTGAACTAAATAACAGGTTTAAGCGCTATGGTGTATTTATGCCTTATAACCGAAGGGCTTATTATAAAATAAGCCTGGTAAGAGGTCGTAACAAAGCAGAGTATGCTGACAAAACCATAGATATAGATAAAAACGCATTGCTGTTTGCTACACCCAAAATACCTTATAACTGGGTACCACAAGATGAGGCGCAAGAAGGGTTTTTCTGCATTTTTACTACCGATTTTTTGTTGCCCAGCAAAAGTGGGGTAGTACTGGACGAGCTACCTATATTCCGCCCAGGTGGCTACCCTGTATTTCAACTTACCGATAAGCAAGCGGAAGATATTGAGATCATATACCGGAAGATGTATGAAGAACTATCATCGACCTATGCTTACAAGTACGATCTGATACGTAATTACATACTGGAGCTCATACACTATGGCCAGAAGCTGCAACCATTAACTACGCTGTATTCTACGCATAATGCTTCAGCACGTGTTTCTTCTCTGTTCATAGAGCTTTTGGAAAGGCAGTTCCCTATAGAGTCACCCAATCAGAAACTGAATTTGCGTACTGCCAAGGACTATGCCGACCGGCTTTCTGTACATGTGAACCACCTGAATAAGGTGCTGAAAGAAAATACAGGCAAAACAACCACAACACTTATCAGCAGCAGGGTGGTGCAGGAGGCTAAAATATTGCTAAAGCAAACAGACTGGAACATCTCTGAAATTGCCTATTGCCTGGGTTTTGAAGAGGTGGCGCATTTCAGCAACTTTTTCAGAAAACAAACCAGTTTTTCACCGGCTACTTTTAGGGTCTAGGGGCTTAGTTTGAATTTTACAAAGATTGGATTGATGTTTGCAACCTAACGCTGATTATTACTGCTCACCTTTACTGCTTAATTCTTTTGATATGAAGATAGTGAGTGGAATACTGATTTTGATAACTGCCTTTTTAAGTTTTAAACATGGTTATGAAGGGCTGACTATGAAAGTAAAACCTGCGCAGGCAGAAATGATGTCGGGATTGGGTATTGGCAGAACAGCTGGAATTATCATTAGCATACTATCTATAGCAGTTGGATTTATGGTATTGTTCCCGCAAACCTTTTTTGCCGGTAATCTTATTAATGCGGCAATGATATTGCTGATCATGGGGCTGGCTCTAAAAACGGGCAACTTTAAATTAGCCCTTATAGAGATCCCATTTTTATTGATGCCACTGGTGATGATATGGTTGGGGCACCCGTTTAAGAACTAATCTATAATCGGGTAAAGGTTGAAATCGAGATTTCACTAAGCCTCTATCTTTATTACATTTGTGTTGTGCCTGTTCGGCCGATAAATGTAATTCCACTGAAACACTTAACCACAGTTCTGCTGCTTCCGTTCTTCCTCATTTCCTGTGGGTCTGGGAATATGCAGAGCGCCAAGGCGGCTACAGATACAACAATGGCTACACCTACTTATGATGCATCTTTGCCCAAAGGCAGGGTAGTAGATAGTATTACCTGCAAGGATGGCAGCCAGGATTTTGCGCTATACCTGCCTGCTCATTATAACCCGGCGCAGGCTTATCCCTGTATTTACTTTTTCGATCCCCACGGGCATGGTGGGCTGCCGTTGAGGATGTATAAGGAACTGGCAGAGCAATATGGCTTTGTACTGGTGGGCAGCAATGCATCGAAGAACGGTATGCAATGGCAGGTAACCAATAATGCGGCACAGGCCCTCATTGCAGATACTAAAGGCCGTATAAATATAGATCCTAAACGCATTTATGCAGCAGGTTTTTCGGGTGGCTCCCGGGTGGCCAGTTCAGTTGCGCTTATGGATGGCGGTATTGCCGGGGTAATAGGGTGTGGTGCCGGGTTCCCTAATGGAGGGGCATCGGCAACGAGTCGGTTCGACTATTTTGGTATGGTTGGTGACCAGGATTTTAACCTTATAGAGATGCGCCAGTTAGACAGCACACTGGAACAAAACAATTTTGACCATGAGCTGATCGTTTTTAGCGGTAAGCACGCATGGGCACCTGCTGCGGACTTTAGTACTGCACTATTGTGGATGCAAGTGTATGCCATAAAGGAACACTTGCAACCCAAGGATGATGCACTGGTGGCCGCCCTTAAAAGCGACTATGACAAGCGACTGGCCGCAGCCATCCTAGCCAATGACTTGGTGAAAGTGAATGGACTGCTGTACAGCATGATACAAACACTTGGCGGCCTGACTGATGTGGCACCTGAGCAAAAAAGACTTGCAGACCTGGCAGCAGGAAATGCGTTTAAAAAAGCTGCTTACACACAATACATGCTGCAACAAAATGAATTGCAGCAACAGCAACAATTTGCAAAGCACTTCACCGCGCTTGACGGCAAATGGTGGACGCAAAAAATAGCACAACTGGAGCATGATGCGGACGGAGGAAAAACACCAGATGAACTGATGAACCGCAGGTTGCTCAATTACCTGGGGCTGGTAAGCTACATGAGCAGCAATCACGCCATACAGGAAAATGACATGCCCAATGCAGAGCTATATCTGAAAGTTTTTAAAATGGCCGACCCGCAGAATCCTGACCAGCGCTATCTTACAGCCCAGTACTACATTAAAAAAGGCGATAATACACAGGCAGTAGCATCGCTAAAAGAAGCAGCTGCCCTGGGATTCAGCGATGTATCGCAACTGTTGTCAGACCCGGCATTTACAGGCTTCCAAGGCGACGCGGGTTACCAGGAAGTAGTAAAGAAAGTAAGGACAAACGCAGTGAAATAGAGCAACCCCTGCAATTTGTGGATATCTTCATTACCTGTACCCGCATAGCGGTAGTAACTTGCAGCCTCAAAAACTAACTTTTGGCAGGGCAATATATAGCAATAGAAGGTAACATAGGCGCAGGTAAAAGTACACTGGCAAGGCTGCTGTCTGACTATTATAAAGCACCTCTTATACCAGAATCGTTTGCTGAGAACCTTTTTCTGCCACTGTTCTATAAAGATGCAGCACGCTATGCATTGCCACTGGAGTTGTCATTTCTTGCACAAAGATATAAGCAACTAACAGGCAGCCTGGCTGCATATGCACATGAACCGATAATTGTGGCCGACTATATATTCTTGAAAAGCAGCCTGTTTGCCGGCATTAACCTGGAGGGCGCTGAATATGATCTGTTCCAATCTTATTTTGATATAGTCAATGCCCACATTCCTAATCCAGATGTATTAATTTTTCTTGATGCTCCTGTTGATGTGCTATTGCAAAACATACATGCACGTGGCAGGGCTTATGAACAAAATATAAAATCAGCATATCTTGAGCGGATACAGCATATTTATAACCGGTACATAGATAGTGCAGGTATCAAGACGATAGTTGTTGACCGTACCGCAGTAGATTTTCTGAAACAACCGGACTACATAGCTATGCTAGCCCAGTTTATTAATAACTGTAAGGACAATAAAATATATCATTTCTCGCTTTAAGGCATCTGCAGTTTCATTGGATGTTATTTTTATGAATTATTGCATATTAATAACAATTTTATTAACTTAACTGTCGTAAATTCGCAGTCCTCAAAACAATACTTTTTGAAAAGATGTTATATATCTGCGGATATATGGGCTGATAAAGATTTCCTGGGGTAAAAACAACGTGTATGGAAGCTGTAACTGGAAAAGCGAAGAATAAATTTAACCTGAAAAAAGAATTACTGCAACACTTTGGCTTCGATGCTTTTAAAGGTGAACAGGAAAAAATAATAAACAGCATACTTGACGGTACAGATACGTTTGTTATCATGCCTACCGGTGGTGGCAAATCGTTGTGCTACCAATTGCCAGCTTTGCTTAGTGATGGTGTTGCCATAATTGTATCGCCGCTTATAGCGTTGATGAAAAACCAGGTGGACCTGATACGCAGTTACAGCAGTCGGGATAATGTAGCCCACTTCCTTAACTCAACACTTACCAAAGTACAGCAAAAGAAAGTACGTGCAGACCTTACCGAAGGGCGCACCAAAATGCTTTATGTAGCGCCAGAAACGCTTACTAAGCAGGAAAACATAGACTTCTTTTCAGACATCAACATATCTTTTATTGCAGTTGATGAAGCGCATTGTATATCAGAATGGGGCCACGATTTCAGGCCTGAATACCGCAAGTTGCGCGACATCATTAATATGATCAATCCCAACCTGCCCATCATTGCGCTTACGGCTACGGCTACACCCAAGGTGCAGGACGATATTGTAAAGAACCTGGGGCTGCAAAACCCGACTATATTTATAGATTCATTTAACCGCCCCAACCTGCATTATGAAATTGTACCTAAGGGCCGTAAGGACCAGGTACTGAAGAACATAGTTCGTTTCATAAATACGATGAAGGGCAAGAGTGGTATCATTTACACCCTGAACCGGAAGACTACAGAAGAGCTTGCCAATACGCTGAATGCAAACGGCATATCGGCTGTAGCATACCATGCAGGCCTTGAAGGGCCTTTGCGTGCACAGCGCCAGGATATGTTCCTGATGGAAAAGGTGGACGTAATAGTTGCTACCATAGCGTTTGGTATGGGTATAGACAAGCCCGATGTGCGTTTTGTGATCCATTACAACGTGCCAAAATCGCTGGAGAACTACTACCAGGAAACAGGCAGAGCCGGTCGTGACGGGATGGAAGGTAAATGCCTGTTGTTCTACAGTCATAAGGATGTACAGAAACTGGAACACCTGATGCGCGACAAGCCACTGAGCGAACGCGAAATGGGTGCACAGCTGATATCTGAAACGCTGGCCTATGTGGAAAGTGGTGTGTGCCGCCGCAGACTATTGCTTTATTACTTTGGTGAAGAATACAAGCAGGATAATTGTGGCAGCTGCGACAACTGCCTGAACCCTAAAGAAAAACTTGAAGTAAAGGACAGCGTGAAAATAACGCTGGATACTATAAATGAGCTGGACGAACGTTTCGGTATCAATTATGTTGTGAATATTATATTGGGTAAATTGAACCCACAGATACAGACGTTCCGTCACGATAAGCTGAAATCTTTTGGTACGGGGCTGATCATGGAAATGGATGACAATTTCTGGCATTCGCTCATCAGGCAAATGATGCTGGAAGGCATGATCCGCAAAGATATTGAAGAGTATGGGTTGCTGAAAATGACGGACCAGGGACGTAAATTTCTAAAAAAGCCATTCTCAATAAAAGTGGCACTGAATCACCAGTACGAAGATGCCAATGGTGATGATGAGGAAGTGAATGTGACTACCGGCCCAGCAACTGTGGATACTACGCTCTTTAATATGCTGAAAGACCTGCGCAGGCAGGTAGGCAAGGAGAAGAACCTGCCCCCATTTGTTATTTTCCTGGAGAACAGCCTTGAGGAAATGGCCATCAATTATCCTACCACGCTTGAAGAACTGGAAAAGATACAAGGTGTAAGCAAAGGCAAAGCAATACGTTATGGTCGGAAGTTTGTAGATCTGATTGGCAAATATGTACAGGAGAATGATATAATAAGACCCGATGATTTTGTGATGAAGAGCGTGGTGAACAAGAGCGGGATGAAGGTGTTCATTATACAGAACATTGACAAAAAGATACCACTTGAAACCATAGCCCGTAATAAAGACCTGAGCCTGGCAGCCTTGCTTGGTGAAATGGAAACCATTGTTGCCAGTGGTACCCGCCTGAATCTTGACTATTGCCTGGAGCAAGAACTAGACGAGGATGAACAGGAAGATATTTTTGATTACTTCCGTGGTAGTCACGATGACAATCTGGAGTTTGCTTACGATGAGTTTAAAGACCGCAACATAAGTATAGAACACTTGCAAATGATGCGAATTAAGTTTTTAAGTGAGTTTGGTAACTAATTGATTATCAATTTTTTGATTATCTCTGTGATTATATTTATGTTAGCATAAATTTCCTGCCAAAAGCCGGTTATAATGATGGCTTTTTCTTGCTGCAGTATTACGATATGGTAAAATTTATTGCCGGGCGTTCAGTTTTAGCCCGGCAAACCTATCTTTGCTCACTTTTCATACATAAAATAAATAATACTGCATATTGTAATGAGGTTTTTACTATTCGTGGCAGTTGCTTGCCTGTTAATAAATACGGTACATGCACAGGACACTACAGCTCAGCAGAGGTATAACCTGCATTTCCAAACCACTTATATATATCAATATAAGCCAGCTTTTAGCGCACCATATTCAGGCGCGAACAGTTTATTACCTAAAGAAGAAAAAGACAATTCAATAACAGCGACATTATTCTTTGGCGTACGGCTATGGAAGGGTGCTGAAATATATATTAATCCTGAAATTGCCGGAGGTAGTGGCCTTAGCGGTGCTTTTGGCCTGGCTGCTTCTACCAATGGTGAAACATTTAGAGTGGGCGATCCCGCTCCCACCCTTTATCTTGGCCGTGGGTACTTTAAACAAACCATTGCATTGGGTCACGATTCTACCAGTATAACAGATGTGCGTGTTGATGATCAACAAAACCAAATGGCCGGTAAAGAACCCCAAAACTATATACGCTTCTTACTTGGCAAATATTCACTGGGCGATGTGTTTGACGTGAACACCTATAGTAACTCTCCTCGTAGCCAATTTATAAACTGGGCACTCATGAATAATGCAGCCTGGGATTACGCAGCTAATACACGTGGTTATACCTATGCGTTTACTACTGTGCTGAAACTAAACAATATGAGCTATAAAGCAAACCTGGCTATGCTTCCTAAAGTTGCCAACGGGGAAGATATAAACACCGATCTGGGACAGGAATATGCAATAGATGCTGAAGTGGACAGATATTATAACATACATAACCTGCCAGGTAACTGGCGCATTTTAGGGTATTATAATAATGCCGACATGGGCAATTATAAAAAAGCGATGCAAGATGCAGGTTCAACCACGGTTCCTGATGTAATAGCTACCCGCCAATACGGACGTACCAAAACAGGTTTTGGTATCAATGTGGATCAGCAAGTATCTGCAAATACCGGTGTTTTTGCGCGACTGGGATGGAGTGATGGGCAAAATGAAACATGGTGTTTTACAGAAGCTGACCAAACAGTTTCTGCAGGTGTTAATATTAACGGTAAGGGATGGAAACGCGGTGATGACAATGTAGGATTTGCAGTGGTAGTTAATGGGCTATCTCAAAACCATAAAAATTATCTTGCAGATGGTGGCTTGGGATTCCAGTTGGGCGATGGTAAGCTGAATTACTCAAATGAGACTGCGGCAGAACTGTATTATAGTTTTAAGCCTCTGTCATCCGGCATTTGGCTAACTGGCGACTATCAGTTTGTTTTAAATCCCGGGTACAATAGCGACAGGGGCCCTGTGAATGTATTTTCGTTTAGGGTGCATGTTGAGCTATAATAAGTTTTCCTTTAACTGGCAATTTTCATTTTTTAACAGCAGAACCGCATTGTCAATTTCTTCAGGAGTTGTCATGATCTCTGTTTTCTTCATGTAGGTTTTCTTGTATTCCTTTCGGCGCATGGCCTCTATAAAGCGGCGTATTTCTTCCGGAGTTTCCAGTATCAGACCAGGTACACGTACCGGTTTATGATCATCGCTCATAGCTACCATTGTAAAATAGCTGGTATTGGTATGTTTTACAATTTGCGTTTTTACGTTTTGAGATATGACACGTATGCCTACAATGAGTGAAGAGTTGCCCACATAATTTACAGAAGCTTTTAAGGAAACCAATTCGCCTACTTCTATAGGTTCCAGAAAATCAACACTGTCTATAGATGCAGTAACACAATACGTACCAGCATGCATGGCTGCACATACATAGGCTACTTTATCCATTAGCGATAACAAAATGCCCCCATGAACTTTACCACCAAAGTTGGCATATGCGGGCAGCATAAGTTCTGTAATTGTGGTGCGGGAATGTTTTACAGTCTTAAAATTTTTGTTGTGCATGACGATTGAATATTCATTGCAAGATATTTTAAAAACAAGCAAAAATAGAATACGTCTTTTTTATTTGATGCTGGGTTAAAACGACATTTCCATCATGAATATTGACTTTCTGGTACTTCCCTCAGGATGTTGATCAATTTGGCAAATCTTCATTTTGTGATGCGTAATATAATAGCCTATAAGCAGGTGATAATAAAAATGGGCTCTCCTGTTATAGGAAAGCCCATTTCACCACACTATGCTATATCCATTTTATTAAAGGCAGATCTTGCCTGTGCGCCAGCAATGGATGCTTGGCAAATATGCGGTAACTATACTCGTAATTACCTGAGTCGTTAAGCGAAAGTTCGCATTCATAAACGGCTGTACCATCATCTTGCACTTTTACCAAGGTAAATTCCTTGTTTAGGTACAGTTCCTCACTATGCCTTAAAGGGTTTTTGTTCAGGAATATCACTTCAACCCCAATATCATTTACGGTAAGATTGCCTGTTTTTATAGTGGCCCTTACAGTAAACGATTTGCCTAGTTGTGTCTGGTCGTGTTCTCTGTCTATCACTTCAATATTTACAGGTATTACATTGGGCCATTGTTCTATTACTTTGGCCTTCCAGGCAGTAATTGTTTTTGCACTTTCGAAATCATTCTCCCTTAATTTAGCCACGCGGTCACCTAGTTTTTTATAGTATATGTCGCGGTATTCATCCAACATACGGGTCATAGAGAATGCAGGTGTAATATCTGCAATGCAGTTCTTTATTCTCTTGATCCATTTTTCGGGTATGCCGTCCTCGTTCAGGTTGTAATAGAGTGGTACTATCTTGCTTTCAATAATGTTATAAATGGTTTCGGCATCCAGTTGATCCTGGAAGTCCTGGCGCTGGTAGGTGATCTCTTCTTTTATAGCCCAACCTACTTCGCTTTTATATCCTTCGGCCCACCAGCCATCCAGCACGCTAAAGTTAAGTACACCATTCATTGATGCCTTCATACCACTGGTACCTGATGCCTCCATCAGGCGGTTAGGGGTATTGAGCCATACATCCACTCCCTGTACCAGTA
>JABDEZ010000012.1 GCA_013286835.1 Bacteroidota bacterium | reverse complement strand
ATCGTTGCCCAATGTAGCAGTACCTGTAATATTAAGGGCACCTATGGTGTTGCTGCTGGTATCGAAATAAAGCGGGCTGGTAAGGTTGCCTGCTATGTTGAGGGTGCTGGCTGTGGTTACTACAAGACTATTTGCCGGAGACCCTGCGAAGTTTGATATGGTAAGGGCATTACTGCCTACAGTAAGCTTTCCGGTTAATGTAAGTGTACCAGTAATGACTGTGTTGCCCGTTATAACTGCATCTGAATTTACGATCAGGTTGGAATACGTGCCGGGGGTAACGGGTGGTGTGCCCACACCATCGAATATGATGGTAGAACCGGGATTGAGTGTAATGACAGGTGAGTTGGTGTTGTCGATAGCAGTATTAGTTCCGCCATCGAAACCGTTGGGGTTTGCATGGATAAACGTACCTGTAATATTTGCACCTGTAGATGAGAGGGTAAGTATGTTAAGCCCTACATCGATAGTACCAGCTGTGGGGATGACCAGGCTACCAAATGTTGGGTTAAGACCTGAAGCCAATGTATAAGTGCCGGCAGCAGCTGTGAGTACTCCTATAGAACCACCTGTTCCGGTAAGTTCGTTAGCTGAGGTTACGGTACCAGAATCGGTAACGTTTACCACACCGCTGTAAACAGGACTGGCTGCAAGGGTTCCATTGACACGGGTAATGGTGCCTGCAACTGAAAGGCTGCCACTGGCCATAGCAAGTGATCCGCTTTTTAAAGTAAGCGAGTTTGTTACGGCAGTTGAAGCTGGTAACGTTATGGTTCCGGATGCGCCAATGGTGAGGTTCTGTATATTGTTGGAAGTAAATAGGCCAGCCGGCAAAGAGTAGGATGTGCCATTTAGTACAATGCCGCCAGTTGTGGCATTGATGCTGCCGGAGCCAACTAGTGATGGAACGCCAGCAAGCGTTAATGTATTTGTGCCCAATGCTAATATGCCACCATTAAAGGTAAGCGCGGTGGGCGATATAGAAGTGGTTAAAGTATAAGTGCCCCCAGACGAAGTTAAAGAACCTATAGAGCCGCCGGTGCCTGTAAGCTCTGGGCCAGAAGTATTTGTACCTGCGTTGGTAATATTTACTACGCCGCTGTAAACCGGGCTGGCAGCCAGGGTACCGTGGACGCGTGTTATGGCTCCTGCAACAGTAAGGGTGCCTGAAGAAAGTGCTAACGCGCCGTTTTGAAGTGTAAGCAGATTAGTAACGGAAAGTGAACCACCAAACGTAATTGTGCCTCCTGTTACAATTATAGCAAGATTTTTGATGCTACTTGTAAAGAGTGTTGACGGTAATGTGTATGATGTGCCGGTGAACTGAACCGTACCCGCCGTTGCATTAATGTTGCCGGTACCTGTTGGTGCGCTGGCAAGCGCAAGTGTGTTTGTACCTATTGCCAGGGTACCTGTAAGGGCAAGTGCTGGTGGCGTGAGGTTAGCAACCAACGTGTAGGTGCCGGAAGCTACCGTAACCGTACCCAGGGTGCCACCGGTACCTGTGAGTTCGGGTCCTGCGGTATTGCTGCCGCTGTCAGTAACGTTTACAGTGCCGCTATATATGGGGCTTGCTGCCAGGCTCCCGCCTATGCGGTATATGGTACCTGCAACTGTGAGGCCACCTGTAACAGAAAGTGCGCCGTTCACCAACTTTAAACTGCCGGATACTGAACTTGCACTTGAAAACGTGACACCCGATGCGTTATTGATGATGAGGTTGGGCATGCTGCTGATGATACCTGAAGGTACAGTCTGAGCCGCAGTACCATTAAGGCTAAGATAGCCCGTTGAGCCTGTGTATAATGCACCGCTTACATAAGCCATTGTGGGTGCGGCTATAGATATACCTGTTGTAGCTGTAAGCACCCCGCTGTTATTGAGGCTAAAGTAGTTAGTTACAGCAATAGAATCTGGTATGGTTACGCCTGCAGCATCGTTGACATAAAGTTTATAGATGGTATTGCCTGCAAATGTACCAGTTGGTATGCTGAGGGCTGAGGTATTATTAAATGTAATGCTACCCAAACTGGCATCTATAGTGCCTGATGTTCTTGCCCATGTTGACGAGGAATTGAGGGTGACATTGGCTATATTAAACACGCCGCTGTTTAATGCAAGTGCAGATGATACCGCAAGGGAAAATGGTGTACCTGAAGGAGACACTATATTGCTGGGTGCAGTACCTGTATTGGCTATGGTTAGGTTTGCTATAGAACCGCCATTGAATATGTTGCCGTAGGATTGGTTAGCAGTACCATTGAAGATAACGGTGCTGCCTGTTATAGAACCAGTAACCGCAGTGGCATTGCCACCTATGCTCAGCGTATTGGTACCCGTATTTAATATGCCTGAATTAAGCGCTAAGTTGCCAGTAACGTTTGTAGCTGTGCCTAAGGTTACAGTGCCTGATGCGCCAAGAATAAGGTTTTTAATGTTGTTGGATACAAACGTTGACGATGGAAGGGTATAGGTGCTGCCATTTAATCCTATTGTACCAGTAGAACCATCAATAGTACCTGAGCCTACTGGAGCAGCAGCAATTGTAAATGTATCTGTACCCAGGGCTAAATTGCCTGATGTAAGGGTTAACGTGCCGGTTACATTTGTGGATGTCGGGGACCATGTTATATTATTCCCACTGCCTGCAGCAACAACCAGGTTATTAATACTATTGGAACCGAACAGGGTAGCAGGGATGGTGTATGAAGCTGCGTTGTTGAGTGCCAAAGTACCGTTTGATGCATTGATGTTACCAGTGCCGAAAGGCATATTCGTTAATGTAAGTGTATCAGAGCTTAAAGCTATAGTCCCAGTGAGGGCCAGCTTGCTTAAAGACTGCGATGTGGACAAGGTGTAGGTACCTGCAGTAATTGAGAGTGTATCGAGTGTGCCTGAAGTACCTGCAATTTCAGGTCCTGAGATACAAGTTCCCCCAATACTAACTTCTACATTGCCGCTGTAAATTGGAGGCGCTGCGAGGGTACCTGCTGTCCTTGTTATCTTTCCTGCAACTGTAAGGCTACCTGATGCAAGCGCCAGCGAACCGCTGGTGAGTGTAAGTGAATTAGTGACTGAAGTGGCACTGGCTAAGGTAACTACGTTTGATGGTGATGTACCAGTATTAGCTATAACGAGATTTTTAACTGATCCACCAAAGATCGACCCAATACTTTGGTTACCAGAGCCGTTAAAACCAACTGTTCCTGAAGTGGCTGTAAGACTGCCCCCTGAATATCCACTGACTGCAGATGCATTGCCACCAATATTTAATGTGTTGGTGCCGATGTTCATTATTCCAGATGTAAGCGTTAAGTTACCGGTAACATTCGTTATAAGGGGATTCCATGTTAAAGTACTAAACATGAAAGACGAAAAATTTACTGTTAAGTTCTTTATGCTATAAGCACCAAACAAGGTGGCAGGTATAGTATATTGACTGTAACCGCTAAAAACTATAGTACCTGCCGAAGCATTGATATTGCCCGTACCAGCTGGTGCATAAGCAATGGTAAGTGAATTTGTGTCGAGCGAGAGGGTGGAGGATGTGCCTAAGGTTAACATATGGCTAAGTACCGCATTGCCAGATAATTTACCCCCGTTATCGACCGCTACGTCATAGTAATCGGTACGTGCATCTATTGGCGCATTGGTTGCAGCATATTCAAGTACAGAGCCACCGATGAGGGTGACTGTTGGTGAATTTGTATTTGTAATAGCCGTTGCTGAGCCACCACTAAAGCCAGTTGTGTTGGCATGTTTAAATGTTCCTGATATGCTTGCACCTGTAGATGATAGCGTAATATTGTTTGTGCCGACGTCTAAAATTGACTGCCAATCTATAGTGAGACTGGTAAATGTTGGATTTAAGCCCGCGGCTATTTTGTACGTTCCGATGTTGGATGCAATTCTGAGTGAGCCGAGGGTACTTAATGTTACCGGCGTTAATTCCTTACCTGAAGTGACGATACCAAATGGCTGTGCTAAGATGTTCACAGTCCCAACATAGGTTGGGTTTGCAGCCAATGTGCCCCCGTTTGGATAAACAGTACCACCTGAATTTACTGTCAAGATACCGGAAGACAAAGTGAATAAGCCACCTCCAAGTATAAGGTTGCTGGTGACGGTAACTCCATTATTAATAGTAACACCTGCCGTATTGCTGACTGTGAGGTTTTGGACCGTGCCGACAATACCACTGCTTACTGTTTGCGCCGATGTGCCACTTAATGAAAGTGAACCTGAAGCAGCATTGATGAAATCATCTGCAGGTGTGCCGCCGGTATTTGTAATATTACCTTTTACGCTTAATGTGTTGCTGCCTATATTAAAACCACCAACATCAGTAGTAGCTATATTTAAATTACCTGTAACAACAGTTTGGGCAGGACTGGATCCTAGTGTTTTTGCCCCTGCGCCACCAGCACCTATGTTCAGATTACCGTAAACACCAGCTGGTATAGTAACAGCGCTTGTGTTTATGTAGGTTACAGTGGAGGTCTGTGACATAGGGCCGATCTTGATAGAGGAAGGATCGGATGATATGGTTAATGTGATGCCTGGTGAAACACTTATGGTTGCATTCAATGCGCTTCCTGAAAGGGTATCGGTAACATCAAAAACAAATTCAGAACCTGAAGGCAATGTAAGCGCTGAGCTGAGTGTAGCCGAATGGCCGTTAGCTATATGAAATTCTTGCCCTGTAGTAGAAAAGCTTGTAGGATGGCTACCTGAACCATCTGTATTAGTACCATAGGTGGAAAGAGTGCCTAAGTCACCTGTTGCAGCAGAATAAAAAACACTTGCGCCAGTGGGGACATATTGATACAGCACATTCCCATGGCTTGCGCCTACCCCAGCGTAAGTAATATCGCCGATGGAGAACGAAGTGGCATTATTTTCAACTCCTGCAGGGTAATTGGTTTTTTGTGTCCAGGCATCGGAAATTGGGTTGTATTCCCACCAGTCATTAAAGAAGCTGCCGTTATAACCGGTGCCGATATAACCCCTGCTGGACGTACCTGTACCCATTGCAATGTACCTGATAGCGCCACCGAAATTTGCTTTTTGTGTCCAGATATCTGCAGCAGGATCATATTGGTAAAAGTCATTGTGGTTTCCCAGGTTGTTATGGCCTGTGCCTACATATCCGTAATTACCAATTGAAAACCCTACAGCCCAGGCCCGTGTACCAGGTACACCGGCTTTTACTGTCCAGCTGTCTGTGGCTGGGTTGTATTCATAGTTGTCGGCTAACCAAGAATCATTACCTGGAGTACTACTGTTGCCGCCCACTATGTACCCTTTAGAGCCTACGCTGAAGCCTACAGCGCCACTTTTGCCATATGGAAATGATGCTTTTTGCGTCCAGGTATTTGCAACAGGGTCGAACGCCCAAAAATCCTGATAGTAGGCGCCACTGTCATTATCGCCGGTACCCATATATGCTATAGAACCTATGACAAAACTTGCTGCCAATTCCCGAGCACCAGCGGGCATATTTGCTTTTTGCGTCCAGGTATCTGCCGTGGGATCATATTCCCACATATCGGCATGTGGAACCGGGTAGGTCTGCCCCAATCCTATATACCCTTTGGTACCCACGCTAAAACTGACTACAGAGTTCCTTCCCGTTCCGGCAAAATTTGCTTTTTGTGTCCAGGTGTTAGCCGTTTGCGCATGAACTGCAGTTGAGCAGCCCAATTGCAATACTACTGGTAATAAAAAAACAAGGAGTAAGTTTTTATTTTTCATATGTAATATTTATGCAGGAATTTCTTTTTAAATATTTTAGGCTTGTAAAGGTTTCAAAGACAGTACAAAATAACGGTCTTTAATTTATTTTTTTTTAAAATAATAAAATGTGTTTTTTCTGAATTTTTAATAACATTTTTTTATAGAATATAGCGAAATCTATACATTGTTTTGGTGTACGTGTAAAAACTCTTGAATAAATAATATGCTATTATTATTTAGCGGAATGATTTACAAATGTTAGGTAAAACATTTGTTATATTTTAAATGACTTAGTATTTAGTGGCTTTGACTTAGTATTTGACATTTTTTTGTTTATTTTTTCTTGTATAGATATGGAATGGTTACACAAAAAAATCCCATGCGATAAAGCATGGGATACGATTATTTAAATAGAAGGTTATTTATTTCTTTTTGTTTGCAGTTGTTGCTTCTGTATTTTCTTTCTTTTTCTTCATAAGTCTTTTAGCTCCATAGCTTACACCAGCTATAATGGCTATGCTTAAGCCACCGTCCAGGGGGACGCTGGTATCAGGGTCGCCAGGTAGGATACCCTGTGCAAACATCTTGAAGGAAATTATGCAGGCAATCATTATGAGTAACCCTATTTTATTTGCTTTCATGTTATAGTTTGTTTTGTCTTTTTAGTTTTTTACGAAACGCTCTGTAATACTATTGCCGTTTACCACGGTCTTTATGACGTATATACCTGGTGTCAAGTTATCAACCAATATACTTATGTTATTTTCAACTGTAGCTATTTGTTTTACAACCTGCCCAATAAGGTTAATGATACTAATGTTTTTGTTGCCTGCATATGCATTGTTGTAGCTAAGGTTTATATTGTTTGTGGCCGGATTTGGCACAATCGTCATACCTGATGCGTGGGTTGATAAGTTACCTACGCCAGTACCCACGTCATTAAATACCAGTTCCATACGGTTCTGTCCCTGGCTTGCGGTATCGTTCGTTATGCTGAAGGGGTAGCTAAAGCCATTAGTTAGCTGCGTGTATGTGCCCGTATATTTGTCGTGCAGGAATACTGTTTTGCTATTTGGCAGGGTGTAGTCTGTTACTTGTAATGTAAATGTTGTATCAGGTACAGAACGCAATCCCAGACGTACGATGTCTCCGTTGGTCATACTATTAGCATCGCGTGCATCGGTGTACAAATCAGAGTTATCGCTTGATAAGGAATAGATATCAAACTGGGCATTTGAAAATTTATCTATGTCACCTTTGTCGTGGGCCATTTCACTAGCCCCCGGTTGCATATTCAACCTCCAGCTATCCCAGAAAGCAGTGCCCTGGTAAACAGAAAGCTGGATAGACGGATATATGCTAGTGGTTTTAAAAGCTGTGATGTTGGGTGCAGTTGATGTGGTTGACGCTCCTGCAAAAGTAAGTGTAATGTCTGTACCAGTGGTATTCTGTGCCAGGAATGCGCCGTTTACAGGGATGATGGTACTTGTTGAACCCTCAACATATTGAGTGCCATTGGTGTAAGTATGGCCGCCGTTTTGGCCGCCGGGATTAATAGTAATTATTGCATTAAGGCCGCTGGCACCTGTAACAGCACTAAGTAATACTTGTGAAGGGAGTGGATTACAAATAAGATTCCAGCCATTTGCTGGAACTTTTTCAGTAACGCTTATTGCATTTAGCGTTCCTGTAGTTACGACGGTTACAGCTGAAGGGGTATAAGTGCCCCTTGTATTGCAACCTTCACCATCAGCACCTCTTATAAAGGCCAGTATGCCATTGCTGTGCGAACTTGTGGATGTTGCATTAGGGAAAGTGCCGGCGCCAGCAGCACTGATAGCAGCAAATGCTGGACTTGTGCCCGCAGTATAGCTATATACAGAAGCTACGTTGCTGGTACAACTACCAATGTTGCCTGTGCCACCGGGGAAAGTAATGTCGAACGCAGTGCCCAAAGTTGAGATATTTTGTGCCGCATTAAAAGGCTGACCTAGTAAGCGATAGCCACGCTGGCCGGGTATATAACGTTCTATACTTACAGTGCCGGTTGGTACATCAGCTCCTGTTAACCGTGCGGTGCCAGATGCGTCGGATTTCAATTTAAGGAAGCCATTTGTGGTGAGCCCGGTGGTGCCTATTGTTGCTGTACCCGTGCTGGCTATATTCAGGATGTTGTGAAGTGCGCCTGTACCTGAGCCCGAAAAAGTGAGTGCGCCCAGCGTTGCGGTTGAAGTACTGGTCTGATCCATATATATGGAGCTAGAGCTTGATACGTGAGCCGTGATATTTAAGCCAGAAGTTGCAGACCCTTTTATTGTATAAGTGGAAGTGCAGTCAATTTGACCAACAGATAATGTAAAACCATTAAGGGATAGTGTTTGCGAGCCGGTTGCAGCAAAGGCGACTTCTGCAGCAACTGTCCAGTTGGCTGTTAACCCTGTAGTATTGCCATTTGCAATTGTAAACACATCCTGGTTGCTATTAAAAGCAGTAGGGGCTGTACCCGAGCCATCTGTTACTGTACCCCATGTTCCTAACGTATTAAGGGCACCTGTGCTTTTAGAGTAATAGGTAATAGCCTGGGTTGTATTTATGGCAAGCACCAGATTAAAGGTTAAAAATAAGCTGATCTTTCTAATATTAGTTTTAGCGAAAAACCTTCTTGATGAGGTTCTTTGAATGTGCTCCGGTAAATGTTTCATGTTGAGAGATGGAATTGGTGTTTTTTTAGTAGTGGTTAAAATTGTTTTATTTTAGCGTTGCGTATTTGTATTATTCCTATCGTTTGTAGCAATTTGATCGCCTTGCAGATATAGTTGATTCCTTAGCTGTAGCGGGCACTTATGACGAGCTAAAACAAACAATGCCCGAGCGATAACAGTTGCTGCAGATGAAATTGCAGTACGCAACAGCTGTTTCAAAAGCTTTGACATATCTATACTGTTATAGAAACCTGATTTGACGATTAATTGGCTTGATTAGAATCAGGCATTTTTGCAAAAAAGGCAAAGGATAATGCATATTAACTTTTTCATACAGCCACTATTTCGGTTGTTATGATCACTATGCCAGCCACGCAATCATTTCAGACACCAAAATTAAAGGGCAGGTATAAACATTCGGTACCTGAATTAGTATTTGGCAGGTTTCACTTAGTGTGTGACAAAAAAATACAGAATACAGGCACCTTGGAGTACTTGTATTCTGTATAATTAAATAATTAAGCTTTAATGTCTTGCTTTCAGTATAGCTAAAAGCTCATCTTTGCGTTGCCTGGAGATAGGGATAATAGACTTGTCATCCATAATAAGCACTCCACCATCACTTTTAAGAAACTGTTTTATGTAATTGGTATTGATGATATGTGACTGGTGTACCCGATAAAATGGCCGCTCAGGGAGCAGCTCTTCCATGTCTTTTAGCGTTTTAGCTATTGTAAGTTTTTTATCTTCTGTAAGGTAGAATGTAGTGTAATTGCTACTGGCCTGTAAGTGTATAATGCTGTTGACAGGAATAAATTCAAGTCCTGTATTTGTAGGTACTACAATGCGTTTCAGATCCTGGGGCTGGCCGTAGTTTTGCAATAATACCTCTACCTGACGTTGTGTTTGCGTAATATTCTTCTTTGATTTAAAGCGCATAAGCGCATCTTCAAGATCTTCTTTAGTAATAGGTTTAAGCAGGAAATCAAGCGCACTTGATCTTATAGCCTGAATTGCATATTTGTCGTATGCAGATGTAAAAATAATCTCAAAGTTGATTTCTTCCACCTCGTTCAAGAGATCGAAGCCATTGCTTCCGGGCATCTCCACATCAAGAAAAATAAGGTCAGGATTGTAATTGATAATAGCCTCTTTGGCTTCTACAACAGAACTGCATTCTGTTTGTACATTTATTTTATGGCTGGCATTAAGTAGTAGATTCCTAAGGTTTTTACGGCAATGTGCTTCATCGTCTATTATAATGGCATTTATCATTTAGTGGTGGTAGCTGGTAATGCGAAAATATAAAACTTGTCGCAAATTTCATGCTGCCGGAGGCTTATCTCCCAGGAAATTTGCTATATCTTTTTAAAATGATCTGCCGTTGAAAAAGCTCTCGGTCTTTTGTTAAAACCTTGTTTCAAGTGGTAAGGTTAGTACTACACGAACCCCTGTTTCCCCATTGTCTGTAAGGTCTGTTATGGTAACGTATGCTGCTGATTTTTTTTGTTTATTAATGATGTTTATTCTCTGATTAGTGAGTTTCATACCCAGAGATTCTTTCTTAGATGCGAATTTTCCGCTAAGCTGGCTTGCTTTTTCGCGACCTATCCCATTATCTTCAATTGTACAATGCAGCATATTGTTTTGCAAGGTAATAGAGAGCTTTATCTTACCACCGTCTTCTTTGTGTTGTAATCCGTGCAGAATAGCATTTTCAATAAAAGGTTGCAGAATAAGTGGCGGGATAAGTGTGTTTTCAGTGTCTATCTCAGGCGATACATTTATTTCATAATCCAGCTTTTTATCCATGCGCCGAGCCTCAAGTGAAAAATAGAGCTCAAGGGCTTGTATTTCTTCATTAAGAGATATGGACTGGTGTACTGAATTTTCGAGGATGATGCGTGTTAGTTTTGAAAAATCGAGCAGGTAAGCAGAGGCTACTGTATTGTTATTGTCTTGTATGTAACTGTGGATAGAGTTAAGAGAGTTAAAGAGAAAATGGGGGTTCATTTGTGCACGTAGTGCAGTCATTTCTGTTTCTGATATTTGTTTCTGGAAGATAAGCTTGCGGCGGCGGTTGCGGTTATAAACAGTTACCGTTGAAAATGACGCAAGAAGAAGTATGCCTGCAAAAAGGTAGTTCCTATTAGTCTTTTCATTTTTTAGTTGCAATGCTTGTAACGATCTATCTTTATTAAGAAGCAGTATTTCATTGTCCTTTTTTTCTGTTTCATATAACTCCCGAACCTGGGCAATTTTTTTTGCTTTTTCGATATTGAATACCTGTGTTGCAAAATCATTTCTCTCCTGCAATATCAAATATGCATTTTTATAGTCTTTCTTATCTTCATAAACACCCATCAGATTGTCATAGCCCTGAAGCTGTAACCGTTTGTTGCCTATCTTTTTAGCAAGAGCTAAACCTTGATGAATGAGAGCAGTTCCGGCTGTCATGTTTTTACTACTTATAATTGCGCCCTTATCCATAAGACACAATGCTTCATCTGCAGGTAAATTATATTTACGGGCCAGGAATAATCCTTCATCAGTACATTTTATCGCATTTTCATGATCGCCTAAATGATCGTATGCCATAACGCAGTCGGTAAGTGCATTGAGTCGTACCGGCAAAAATGTTGCATCTGTATTTGTTCCGTCTAATACATTTTTAAAAAAACTCAGCGCCTTTTTTAACTCCCCTTTTTTACCATAAATAATGCCTATATTATTGAATAGGTCCAGTTTCCTCTCCAAATCATTTTTAGAATAAGAAAGAGCTTTTGTGAAATATTGCAAAGCCTCATCCAGTGATGCATCCTGGCGTCCGTCTTCTTCAGAAATAACGCCCAAATTCATATATACTAATCCCAGAGAGCTACTGTCTTTGGCATCCTCGTATATTTTTTCAGACTTCAATAAATATATAGTTGCTGAGTCGTAGCGGCCCAATTTGGCGCTATTGACACCAAGTTGATTATACGCCGCAGCAATGCCGGGCGTAGAGTTTATTTTAGTAAATAGTTGAAGTGCATGCCTTGCTTGCACATTTGCATTTTCATATTCGCTAAACCGACTGTATATAAGCGAAAGCAGGCTCCTCATTTTTGCTTCTCCGTAAATGTATTTAGAGCTAACTGCCAGTTGCAAGCCTTGTCTTGCAAAAAATAAAGCTGTATCTGGTTTGGTATCCTTATAGTATAAGCCGAGAGTATCCAGGGCAGTGACTTTCTGTTCTGGACTTGCTATTTTGGGTAAGGCATAGGTAACAGAATCAAAATAGTGCTGCGCATTTTTTTGAGCGTATAAAGTGTTGTCTATTGGAATAGACAGTGTTATAATACTTAATGTAAAAATCAGTTTCGTAGTTATGCGATGCATGAAGCGTGTGACAAGATTTAAGCAGTCAATTTTTATATAGCATAGTATGGTGCGGAAACCTATGTTTTCAATTGAAAAACAATAAGCTAAAAAAGTTTATAATTTAGAATCATTATATATATTGTATGGAAATATAGTAAATATAAAACAGAATAAATTAACTTCCTCAACTGAAGTTTAATTTATTTTAGACGATTATTTTATTTGTTTCATGCATGTTTAAAGGTATTATTAAATAAAAAAATCCGCGATTCGAAATCATGGATTTTAATTTTATTGATGATAATATTGGCTTTTACTTTTCAAAAAAAGGAGAGGTGAATTACTTTAGTCCTCCTCGTTGAGTGTAAAACCTGTTTGTGTGATGTTTATTTTTTGTTGTTTGTATAGCGTGCCCAATGTCATTTTAAATGTTTTTTTACTCATTTCAAAGAAGCTGTAAATGGCTTCGGGGTCGGACTTGTCATTGTATGGCAGGTAATTGTTGTTCTCTTTGAGCAATCGTAATATTTTACTTTCTGAGTCTTCCACCTTTTTAAATCCACGCTGGCCGGGCACAACATCTATCTTGTTATCGGGGCGTATTGTTTTAATAAACCCTTTTAGTTGCTGCCCTTCTTCCAGGTCTTGAAAAACCTCGTTAAAGTGCAGCAGCCCCATGTGCTTATTGTTGATAATGACTTTATAACCCAGGTCGGTTTTCTGGTACACCAGCAGATCAACGGGATCGTTCACTTTTATTGTAAGGTCATGGTTACTGATGTGCTTGCTGAACTTCGCGGTAGCTGCAGCCCTGCCAGTTTGCTCATCTATATATATCATTACCAGGTGGCTTTGCCCTTCCTTCATGCGCACTTCTTGCTGAGAGATTGGGACGAATATATCTTTCATCAAACCCCAATCCAGGAAAGCACCCTGATGTGTAACAGTGCGCACTTTCATCATTACTATATCGCCGACTACGCCCAGAGGTTTTTGGGTGGTTGCTGTCAATCGGCCATCGTTGTCGTGATAAATAAATACTTCCAGCTCATCATCTACCTTCAGGCCGGCAGGAACAAAACGTTTAGGCAGTAATATTTCAGTACCGTCGCCATCGAGGTAAAAACCAAAATCTACTTCCTTTACCACTTTTAACTTATTGTAATTGCCAACCTGTACCATATTGCATATTAAGCGTGCAAAGGTAAGCTAATAATGAAAGGTGCCCTAAGGTTTACTTAGAAGGCTTGAGCGTACTAAGCAGTAAAAGGTGTTGAATTAGTGCTTCTTGTCCGTTATTTATATTCTTTATTCAGTTCTAAGCCACTGACATGCCCGTTTCTCCACTCCTTTATATCTTGTTGGTAGTAGCTTTTGTTACGTTCGGTGGTTTGTTTGTCTGTAATCGACCCCAATTCGGGCTTACCTGCGTTTACCCAAGCTGTGTACCAAAAGTTGGCAGTAGCTTGTATGGCCAGGCGTAGTTGCTGTTCCACCATGCCGTGCAGCATTTGGTTGTATTTTGTGGCATATGCTTTAGTATGTATTGGGTCGCCATATTGGGTGTGTACTATATTGCCCGCTGTATCCAACTCGTATATTTCTTTCAATGGTGTCACCTTTTTTAATTCCCGATCGGCTTGCAGCATAGTATATGCAAGGCTATAAGTATGGGCTATTATAGCCCATGTGGCTGCGGTTATATCGGGTATATATTGTGCACTATCTGTATGGTAGTTGTATTTGTTGCCAAACATTTCGGGTAGTTGCGACTCCCAGAAAGCATGTATGCCTTGCTGGTTGGTGTATTGCCCATTGTGGTTTATAGAGGTATGCAAAGGCATATGTGCATCGGCTATGTAATGGCTCAGATCCCCGGCAAGCAATAGTATTTCGCTTATGTTTTTATTTTTGAAAGCTTTTGTCAGTCGGGTCATCATCACTTGTATATACCAAGGCAACATACCATTCTTCTGCAGGCTGTCTGCAGCATATTTGGCAGTAGCGTCTTGCATAGTTTGCGGCATAGCTTGTGGAGTAGAATATGCGTATGCCTCCAGGTTTATATAGTGCCTGGGGAATTCTGTTTTATCGCCCATAGTATATTTGCGTACGTCTGGCACAGCAGATTCTTCTATAAGAAAATCTGCGTGGTTATAAAAGAACACATGCATATCTGCAGGTAAAGCAAAAATGGCTGCACGGGTTATATGTTTGTGCCCGTAAATGCCCCAGGCACTTATTGTATTGCTAAATGTAAGTATGAACAGGGTGAGTAATAAACAAAACCTCTTCTGCATATTGAAAGATATATGCAAAGATAGCGAAGCGGGCTTCGATATTTGTGTTGACTATATTACGCCCTTATTAACTTACAATAGACTAGGCACCTTCTGCCGGTATAGTTACAAAAAAGGTTGTACCGTGGTCCGCGCTGCTTTCAAACCATATTTTGCCATTGTGGGCTTCAATAATTTGTTTGGAGATAGAAAGGCCTAATCCAAATGGTTTTTCTCCCTCTGTACCTAGCCGTTTAGTTTCAGTAAACATATCGAATACCTTATCCTTTATACTATCTGGTATGCCAATGCCTGTATCGTGAATGCTAAGTTGTAGCTCATTGTTTTTTCTCGTAACAACTACATCAATTGTACTGCTTTGCGGACTGAATTTTATTGCATTATTCACTAGATTGCTTATAACGCGCCAAATTTTATCTTTATTTATAACAGCGTGCGTAGGTTCATATGGTAACTGGACATTTACATTCTGTTGCTTTTCTGCTGCTTTAAAGCGTAGGAGCTGAATGTAGTCTGCAAACATTCTTTTTATATCAGTGTCTTCTTTTACCAGGGCTTCCGCTTTTGAGGGATCAGCGGCTTCCAATATTTCTTTGGTTAAAGACAGTGCATCGGTACAAGAATTTTTTATGTAGGTGAGCAGTTCCATCTGCTCATTGCTATAATTATAATCTTCGGCCACCAACAAGTCTGACAGGGATGATATAGCAGCTATGGGGTTGCGTATATCGTGTGCTACTGCCCGCAGTACCCGATCTTTTTCTTTATGAGTATCTTCAAGCCTTTTCAGCAAATGCTCTAACTCTACTTTCTGTGAACTTACCTGATTGTGCAAGTAAGTCAAAGCCCGTACATTTCGTTGTGTTTTTCTCCAGTCATTAAATACAAGCAGGAAGATTATTGCAGACATAACGGCTCCCAGCAACGCTATAATAAGGTATGTCTTTTTCAGTTCGTTGTTTTTTTCGAGAGTGGATATCTGATACTGTTTATCCATGTTTTTTACCTGTTCATTGAGGTCGGTTTCCCGCAATGTTCTCATTTGCACATCAATGGAATCTCTGAGCCTGTGGTATTTTAAAAGGTATGTGAAAGCATTTGCTACATCTTTTGTCATGTCATAATATTTCCACTCCATATCGTATAAACTCAGCAATACATTCTGGTCAGGAAGGCTATCATTTGTTTTTGTTATTAGATCCAGTTCATTGCGCATACCAGCGCTTATGTGGTGTTTGTAATAAATATTTGCCAGCTTTAGCCGATTCAATTGTGCATCCAGAGGGTCAAAACCCTTACGCTCGTTTATTGAAATGCTTTTTTGCAATAAATCTATTGCCTTGTTTTCCTCACCCATATTGCCATATACAACTGCCATGTTACCTATTACTACAGCATTAGCTTTATCTCTAAATGCTGTGGTTTTGGCAGGGAATTTTTCATAATTTTCTTTTATGTATTTAAGCGCAGAGTTGAAGTAAAACATAGCACTATCTGAAACGCCGGCTTTAGAAAAACTTAGCCCTATGTTATCCAATAGCTCTTGTCGCCTGTAAAAAATGGCAAAATCAAGATCACAGGCGTTAAATTCATTAAAGGATTCTTCAAAGTAGAATGCAGCCTCCAGGAATCTATCTTGTTTATATAATACCATCCCTAGTCTGTAGCTGTAGTCGGCAAGGGCACAAGGATCAATATTATCTTTAATAATGGTTTTGGCCTCATAAAAATATTTATACGCTTCAGTATATCGCCTGGCATTAAATAAAGCGTCCCCTTTAGAAAATATAGACTGGGCATATTGTTTTACATAGATATTCTGCAATTTGTTTTTTTCAAGTACATACAACATACTATCACTGTATATCTCAGCTTTTTGGGGATTCCTAGACTCAATATGATTATTATAATAGTCGAAGCAAAAATAATAGTAGTGGAATACATCAAGTTGGTTTGTGGGTGGATTATTGATGAAATTTGAATCGAGGTAGTGTAAAGCTTTTACTGCAAACCCTGAATCGTGCATCTGAGTAGCAATGTCTATTGTCTTATTGAATTCAGGCGAACCATCGCTATAGACCAGCGCACATACAGGGGTGCTTTTTTGCTTACAATCACTAAAAATGATTGTTGAAAAAACAGTGAATAGTAAATAGGTGAATGTTCTGTAATTCATAGTTAGCATTTTATATGCCAGCTGAGTGTTGATGGTGTTATACTTACGAGCTAAAAATAATTTTATTTGCTTTAAAATGTGAATTTTAAATTTAGAATGTGTTTGATGGGAAGTAATATTGTTAATTTCAATCGTGTTTAACATCTTTTTTAAACTTTTCTTGCCTTTCAGTCGTATTTGTAACAAAGCACATTAAATGAAACATACAACTTTTTATTTCTTTGTATTGATGGCCTTCTGTTTTGCATCCTGCGCGCAGGGTACAAAGGTTAACCAAAATTCAAAGCAAGCTATTGCTATAGATACAGTACCCGCCGACCTATCTAAGTATAAGACTGCAACATTTGCTGCTGGTTGCTTTTGGCATGAAGAGGCTTTATTTAAAAGTATAAAGGGGGTGGCAACAGCTGTCTCTGGTTATGCGGGAGGTACTGCTAAGAATCCTACATATGAAGATGTAGAAACAGGTAACACCGGCCACTCTGAAAGTGTAATGGTTTACTATGACAGCTCTAAGATATCTTACCCCACCTTGCTGAAAGTATATTTTGAGTCTATGGAAGACCCTACACAGATAAATGGCCAGGGGCCTGACGAAGGAACACAGTACAGGTCTTTGATATTTTATGACAACCCAGTTGAAAAAGCTTACGCTGATCAGATGATAACACAGATGAATAAAACTGGAAAGTACAGGCAACCTATAGCTGTGCAGGTAGTACCATTTGCCAAGTTCTGGAAAGCAGAAGACTACCACCAGAATTATGTAAAGGAACATCCTGAAAATCCTTATGTGCAGAATGTGTCAATAAGAGACGTCCGCAAATATCAGGAAGCGCATCCCGATATGATTAAGCCGGGATATAAACTTTAGTGTATTTGGTTCAGGTAACTTATATCCAGATCTTTCTTTGTTTTTATTAAGCTTTGATATTCGGATAATCCGGTATTAAAGGGTACTTCCTCCATGAATGGTATTGACCGGAAAGAGCCAGTTGTGGTACCGCATCGCAAAAAGTAAATATGGCCTGGATCCATATCCAACACTACTGATACCTTTTGTTCTGTTTCGGCAGTAAGAGTTATCTTGCCAGACTGGTATATTTTTATCGCATTTTTCGATTTACTTTTCACATGGCATAGTAGCGAATCGTTCATGTATAAATTATATCCTGGCTGAAAAGTTAGTGTGTCCTGTAGTCGATAAACATACAGCAATGCATACTTTGATGTGTCGCCGAGTTGGGTGACCATAACAGGTTTTTCGTCTTCTGTTATATCGTAGTGTGGTAGTGGCAGGCAGCTATATATATCCGCTTCTATTTTATAGCAAGTGCCTATAAAGTAAGGAGATATTAATTTTCTGATCTTTACCAGATTTCCACCGGCATTAGCTGCCTTCACTTTAATTTGTGCCAACAGTTCATCATATACACAATGTACCTGTGTATTATTATTTCCTAATTTTATTGTGGCTAATTTTTTCGCATTGGCAGGAACTTGTATATTTATGGGTAATACAACAACCTGTTTATTGCCTTCGGTCTGCGCATAACCAGGAATAGCATATAAGGACAGGAATATTAGTAATGTAGCGCATAGATGCTTCATTGGGCGAATGTAGGAATAATTTTGACCGGCACGGGACTTGATGCATCAGCTGGCATTTGTTTAAACAAAAAATAACGCAGAAGTACATTTATGGAAGAAATGGAAGACCCTACAGAACAACTGAGGGATAAAATACGCGAAGAGGCAGAGGAGAAAAAAGAGAAATGGCTTTTCCATGTTGCACTTTCAACTGCAATAATTGCAGTACTTGCTGCAATAAGTGGCTTACTAGGTGGCGACCATGCCAACGAGGCTATAATGGAGCAGATAAAAGCATCTAACCAATGGTCTTATTACCAGGCAAAAAGTATAAAGTCTGAGATCGCAGCATCTGGCAATAGGTTATTGCTTGCTTCGGGATATGCCATTAATGATTCAGATAAGCACAAGATGGCACAGTATGAGCAGCAGAAAAAAGAAATAATGGATATTGCACACGAAAGCGAAAAAGAATCAGAGTATCATCTTTCACGGCATAAGGTGCTTGCGCGGGCAGTTACCCTATTCCAGATAGCTATAGCCATATCTGCAATTTCCATACTGGCTAGAAAAAAAGTATTATGGATAGGAAGCATGGTTATTGCCGCAGGTGGTATTGTATTTCTGATACAAGGGATATTTTAAATAGATGATTTAAAGCCGGGAAGGCATTGTTTTCGTATAACTATAGGATAGACCGAACAGCTTGTTTTAGTGTGCATAAGCAGTATAAAATGACTTAATGGTGTTGAACGGATTTAGAGAAAAATTTTACTTGTTATTTTTTATATTGCAACTGCCCATGTTAATGTATGGGCAAGTAGATATTGCGCAAAAGATCGCCAGATTAAAATTTGCACTTTCTGATTCTGAAAAAATAAATACTTATAACTCTATTGTGAACGCATACATGTTCACTCAGCCGGATTCTGCAGTTTACTATGCACAGCAGGGAATGGAATATGCTGTAGGCCGCAGGTATTGGCTGGGGCAGGGTATAATGATGGGACAACTGGCTATGATAGACCAGGCCCAGGGCCGTATGATACTAAGCCGCAAACGCCTTACCGATGCGCTGGAAATATTTAAAGAGGTGGATTATCAACCCGGAATGGCTGACGCCAATAACGGGCTGGGGATATTAGAAGCAAAAAACGGTAATTACGAAGGTGCAACTAAGTATTTTTTTACCGCTTTAAAGATAAATGAGAGCATAAAGAATATAGAGGGCATCAGCCAAACTTACTTAAAACTTGGTGCGCTAAATGAACAGAATGGCAACCTAGATAAGGCATTGGATTACTATAAAAAAGTAAAGGAGCTCAGCAGCAGCCTACCATTCTCTAAAGCCAATATTATGTTCTACAATAATATTGGTATTGTTTACGATAAATTGGGTAAATACAAGCAAGCTGTAAATTATTTTCAGCAAGGGCTTGATCTGAGCAACAAACCAGAGTATGCAGGCATACGTGTTTTGTTATACATAAATATGGGTATAGCATACGACCATATGGATAGTACGGGTGCAGCTATTGAATACCAGACAAAGGCGCTGGATATAACAAGGGAAAGCAAGATGCGCGAAGAAGAGGCACGATCGCTCATTAGCCTGGCTTCAATAACGGCCAAGATAAATACGGATAAGAGCCTTGTATATCTGAATGAGGCGTTGGATATAACACGACAAATAGGGCAGAAACAACTGGAAGTAAATATATACAACCAAATGGGGAGTGTGCATAAGCAACAGGCTATGTATAAAGAGGCCCTTGAAGATTTTGAAAAAAGCACCAGTTTAAAAGATAGTTTATTTAATGTTGAAAAAGCAAAAGAGGTAGCCAATTTGGAAGCTACCTATGACCTGGATAAAACTAAAGGTACCATAAAACACCTGGAACTACAGAGCAAGAAAAATGCACTACAGCGCGATATAATACTGTATATAGCTGGTTCTGTGATTTTTATGTTCTTCATCTTTGCCATCTTTTTCCGGAATATTAAAAAGCTAAATGGTAAGCTTATGGTGCAGCAGGTGCAGCTGCAGGAAATGAATACAGTAAAAGACAAAATATTCTCAATTATTGGTCACGACCTGAGATCGCCGATCAATGGCATAATAGGTATGCTTGACCTGCTTGAAAATGATACTACTGGTCTTGATCCTGAAGAGCTCCGGGAGATATTTACCCGGTTGAATGTACACAGTAAAGCATCGCTGGATACTTTAGACAAACTATTGTACTGGGGGCAGTCGCGCATAAAAGGCATAGCACTGGAGCAAAAGAACTTCAATGTTTCCAGCATCATCAGCAACAATATTGGTTTGCTTAAAGAAGCTGCTAACCAAAAGGAAATTACTGTAATTAATAAAGTACCTAAAGATACTAGCGCATTTGCCGATACCTCCCATTTTGATTTTGTGATACGTAACCTTTTATCCAATGCTATAAAATTTTGTAACATAAATGGAAGGGTAGAAATACATATCGAAAAAAGCCTTTCGCCCCAATATATGATCTTTGCTGTTTCTGATGATGGTATAGGTATGAGTGAAAAAGTAAAGGAAAGTATTTTTGAAGCCTTCAATGCCAGCAGGGAGGGTACAGCGAGAGAAAAAGGTACTAGCCTGGGACTGATGCTTTGTAAAGAATTCATTGCAGAAAATGGAGGAAGAATATGGGTGGAAAGCGAGGATAATAAGGGAGCAACGTTCTATTTTTCGTTAAGGGCGGGAAAGGCATAGCAACAGAGTATTAATTTTACCATATCATTAGCGATATTCTCCTGTTTTTATAAGAATTACGTGAAAATAAGTCCGTCAGTTAACTTATTTTTGCACCCATTATGTCTGTTCCTCAACTTGAAACTCCCGCACTGCTGTTACTTGAAGACGGCACATTATTGAAAGGAAAGTCGTTTGGCGCTAAAGGTACCTGCGGCGGAGAAATCTGCTTTAATACCGGCATGACCGGTTACCAGGAGGTATTTACAGATCCTTCCTACACCGGGCAGGTGCTTATTATGAACAACGTTTATATAGGCAACTATGGTGTTAAGGATGGTGATGTAGAGTCTGATTCCATCAAGATACAAGGGCTTATCTGCAAGAATATCTCGCAGCGCTACTCTCGTTTTAAGGCTAACGACAGCCTGGAAAACTACCTGGTAAAGAATAATATTGTTGCCATTTATGATGTAGATACCAGAGCGTTGGTGCAGCACATTCGCAGCAAGGGCGCTATGAACTGCATTATATCTACAGAGATAACAGATATGGAAGGTTTGCAGGCTGAACTGAACAAGGTGCCTGACATGAGCGGTCTTGAACTGTCTTCAACAATATCGACTAAGGAACCCTACACATTGGGTAATCCGGATGCGTTTTTACGGATAGCTGTAATGGACTATGGGGTGAAAATAAACATCCTTCAGAACCTTACAGACCGTGGGGCTTATGTAAAAGTGTTCCCAGCCAAAACAGACCTGGCTACACTACTGGAATTTCAACCTCACGGGTTCTTCATTTCAAATGGCCCCGGTGACCCGGCATCCATGGACTATGCGGTAAGTACTGTAAAGGAAATACTGGCGACCAACAAACCATTCTTTGGTATATGCCTGGGACACCAACTACTTGCTGAAGCTAACGGCATACCTACATACAAAATGCACCATGGCCACCGTGGCCTTAACCATCCGGTGAAAAACCTGCAAACAGGTAAATCTGAGATCACCACGCAGAACCATGGTTTTGGTGTGGACCCGGAAGCTATAAAGAACAGCGACCATGTGGAAGTAACCCATGTGAACCTGAACGATGGCAGCATAGAAGGCATAAGGATAAAAGGTAAAAAAGCATTCTCTGTGCAATACCATCCTGAAGCAACACCAGGCCCACATGATTCAAGGTATCTCTTTGATGATTTCATCAAGATGATAGAAGAAGACATGAAATAAGTTATTTTTGATATAGCAGTATAGTATAGAACGATCATCAAGAAATTTCTTGCAGGTCGTTTCATTTTTTTACAATTACATCCCAGGTAGAAAATGAAAAATGAAAAAGTCCTGATTCTCGGCGCATGCGGGCAGATAGGTGTGGAGCTTACCATAGCGCTGCGCAAGGCGTATGGTAACAACAATGTGGTAGCTACAGATATACAGGCAGAGCATCATTTACTGAAGGGTACAGGCCCATTTTATAATCTGAATGTGATGGATGCCCCGGCCATACTGGCCATGATAAAGAAAGAGGGGATCACGCAGATATATCTTCTGGCTGCCTTGCTATCTGCTACCGGCGAAAAAGACCCGATGCGTGCATGGGATATAAACATGAAGAGCCTGCTGCAGGTGTTGGATATGGCGGTGCAGGAAAAACTGACTCGTGTTTACTGGCCAAGTTCCATAGCCGTTTTTGGTCCAACCACGCCACGCGATAATACCCCGCAACAAACTATTGTAGAGCCCCGCACTGTTTATGGTATTAGTAAGTATGCAGGTGAGCTTTGGTGCCAATACTACCGTCAGCGCTACGGCCTGGATGTACGTAGTCTGCGCTATCCCGGCCTTATAAGCTGGAAGGGCGAGCCCGGGGGCGGTACTACCGACTATGCGGTTGACATCTATTACGAAGCCTTGCAG
Source organism: Bacteroidota bacterium (assembly GCA_013286835.1). Taxonomy (GTDB): domain Bacteria; phylum Bacteroidota; class Bacteroidia; order Chitinophagales; family Chitinophagaceae; genus JABDEZ01. Next base: position 20,291 of record JABDEZ010000012.1, on the reverse strand, counting down.
AAAGGCCATTTTACCTGCTTCCTTTCTGAGAATACATATCTGCCCATGATGTACATGGACGACGCTATACGTGGTACCATTGAGTTGATGGAGGCACCACTGGAAAAGGTGAAATTGACCATGGCATACAACATTGGCGCTATTAGTTTTTCTCCTAAAGAAATAGCAGCCTCTATACAAAAGCATATACCGGATTTTAAAATAGACTATGCTCCTGACTTCAGGCAGCAGATAGCAGATGGCTGGCCCAAGAGCATTGACGATAGTGCTGCACGTGCTGATTGGGGATGGCAGCATAACTTTGACCTGAACCGCATGAGTAATGAAATGTTGATGCATCTTAAAGACAAACTGGAACTGGCTGTTTAAGTGTTTAACATTCTTTTCAAAACATATTTTTTATAGCTCCGACTTCTAAGTTGGAGCTATTTTTTTAATGATTATCGGGCTGTAGCCCAAATGAAAGTGAGTATATTTATAGCCTCAAACTATTACCTATGGGCAAACCCAGATTAGTGGTACTCACAGGTGCCGGCATTAGTGCAGAGAGTGGTCTGCGTACCTTTAGGGATAGTGATGGCCTGTGGGAGGGGTATAATATAGAAGATGTAGCTACACCGCGTGCCTGGCGCAAAGACCCCAAACTGGTACTGGATTTTTATAACATGCGCCGCAGGGACATACTAAATGCCCAACCCAATGCGGCACATATTGGCCTTGCGGCTCTGGAAAGCGATTTTGATGTACATATAGTTACCCAGAACATAGACGACCTGCATGAGCGCGCCGGCAGTACCAATGTGCTGCACCTACACGGTGAAATATTGAAAATGCGCAGCGAACACCACCCGCACATAGAGCGTTATGCGCTTCCTATAACCACGGATATAGTGCTCGGCGACCTGAATGATGAAGGCAGCCAGCTAAGGCCACATATAGTGTGGTTTGAAGAGCCGGTACCCGCCATTGAACAATCTATACCCATTATGGCATCGGCCGATGTGTTTGTGCTTATCGGTACATCGCTGGCCGTATATCCGGCGGCAGGGCTGGTTGACTATGTGGAACCAGAAGTAAAGAAATACATCCTGGACAAAAAGATACCACCAGTAAAGCGCTATAAGAACGTTATTAATATTGAGATGCCGGCAACTGAGGGGATAGAGGAGTTGAAGAGATCTTTATACCAGCTTTAACGTCAGGCAATTGCAGGCGTTTTGTATATATGAAGTATAAATATTAGTGAATAGTGGTGGCTTTTTGAAATGTAGGACATGTGGTTTACAAATGAGTAATACGCACTAACTCCTCAATAAACCCTACCTGCGCACCATTTATCTTTTCCTTTGCTTCGCCTATAGTAAACCACTCTACCTTATCCACCTCAGAAAACTCCTGCATTTTTCCGGAGCGGGGTGGCCACTCGATGGTGAAGGTGTTGGATACGGTTTGGGAGATGTCGAGATCGGCCTCTATTGCCCAGGCGTGAACAATTTTTCCGCTCTTTAGTTTTACCGGGGCAAGATGATGGAAGTTGCCAGCTATGTCTATGCCCAGTTCTTCTTTAAATTCACGTATTGCTGCGGTTAGCGGGTCTTCTGTAGTGAACTCTCCCTTGGGTATAGACCATGCGCCTAAGTCTTTTTTTGAAAAGAACGGACCACCGGGGTGCACGAGCAGTACCTGCAACTGGTTGTTGTGTTTGCGGTATACGAGTATGCCGGCACTTTGTTTGGGCATGGTACTTTAGTTGGGTTGGGACCAGGGGGTCAGTTCCTTGATTAGGCGGATTTCTCTCTCGCTGAAGGAGCTCGGTCAAAATGACGGTATATTTAGGCTGTTGTGCCTTTAACCTTAATCCTTCAAGCTAAAAAGGCTATCTACAAATTCTTCTTTGTTGAAGATCTGGAGGTCTTCCATTCTTTCGCCAACGCCTATGTACTTTACCGGAATCTTAAATTGGTGGGCTATTGCCAGTACTACACCGCCTTTGGCTGTACCATCGAGCTTGGTAATGGCTATGGCTGTAACATCTGTAGCGGCAGTAAACTGGCGAGCCTGTTCCAATGCGTTTTGGCCGGTACTGCCATCAAGTACCAACAGTACTTCGTGCGGCGCATCAGGCATTTTCTTGGTGATGACGCGGCGTATTTTGCCCAGTTCATCCATAAGGTATGCTTTGTTGTGCAAGCGTCCGGCGGTGTCGATGATGACTACATCTGAATCGCGGGCTATACCGCTGGCTACGGCATCGAAAGCTACAGAACTAGGGTCGCTGCCCATTTCTTTTTTTACAATAGGCACACCTGTGCGTTCGCTCCATATAGTTAGCTGATCGACAGCGGCGGCACGGAAGGTATCGGCAGCGCCTAATAATACATTCTTGCCTGCCTTTTTAAAGTTGTAAGCCAGCTTGCCTATAGTGGTGGTCTTACCCACACCATTCACGCCCACGACCAGTATTACATATGGTTTTTTGTTCGCGGGTATGTCAAAGGTTTCAAACTCATTGCTTGGAGCTGCAGTGAGTATATTCATTATCTCTTCCTGTAAAATGCGGTTGAGGTCGGAAGTTCCAACATACTTATCCTTTGCTACACGCTCTTCTATACGCTTGATAATGGCAACAGTTGTATCTACACCCACATCTGCACCCACCAGCGCTTCTTCCACCTGGTCGAGCACTTCCTCATCCACCTTATCTTTGCCTGCTATAGCTTTGGTGATCTTGGAGAAGAAGCTTTCCTTGGTTTTTTTCAGCCCTTCATCCAGGGCCTCTTTTTGTTCTTCCTGCTCTTTATTCCTCTTAAATATTTTATCGAAAAACCCCATAATTGTAAGCGACGGTTATTGTAATGGTATTATAAAGAATAATTGCGCGAAGGTACAGTATTGCTTAAGAATAATAAATTATCTGCGGCTATGCATCTATATCAGAATTTGTGGGTGCTTGTTTATTCTCAGTATTCACCATACCCTTTAGTTTTGACAGCACAAATATGGCCATAAACGGCAGCGGGCTGCAAAACCATATTCTGAGGAGAAATATTTCGTCCATAAAACCGGTGCTGAAATGGAATACCTTGTTGAGCGCGCCGGTTGCCAGGATAATAGCGAATACAAGAGTGTAACTAAAGATCCAAAGCTGGCGTGTCCACTTAATATTGTTGACAGCAAAAGGGATGTAACCTATGCCCATTACCAATGCCAGGAACAGTATATGAAATACTTTCCTTTTTGTATCGGCCATGCCCACAACATCGTTAAAGTATTGGCTATCTATCCAGCTGATGGCTATGATGGCAAAAACACACAGTAATGAAACCCAATTACGCCGCATTTTGCATATACTTTTTGCTGTAGAGAATCCACAGGTAGAAGATGACCCCGTAAATAAAGATCTTGAACAGGTAGTGGTGCGCAAAATCTGCAATGGGGTGGTTGTTATAAAACAGCACTGCGAGGGCTGCACACCTTAAAATGTTGAGTACTACCACCAATGCCAGCCCACCAATGGTAAACAACCAGAAACGCTTGGGGGTAGTGGGGATGCAGAGCAGGAAGCCCACATATAGCACCAACAACTCAAGAGCGTTGCAGGCAGGAGCTATAATTATAGCCAGCTTGCCACTCATATAAATAGATGCGCCGCTGTAGGTAACGTTGCTATAGAAAAGGGTAAGCAGCTTATAAGTATAAATAACAACAAAGTGGGTAAGCTGATCGTCTGGGATACCAATGGGTTTTAGTAACAGGTTGTAGAGCAGCTCCCATGCTATAAATAGAATTGAAGCACGCACCAGGAAACGCCTGAGATTTAGTGGTAGGTCGTAATATGTTTTCTTTACCTGGGATATCAAGTTCATGGTAAGCTGCCAGGTATGTTTTTAATGACTAATGACCGCATCAAGCTAATAAAAATTACTTCCACAAATATATACCTAACCTTGATAACTGATGCAATCGCGATGTAAAAAGAATAACACAATGGCTGATATGCTCATTAGTGGGGCATCGGTTCTTTATTAATGACAGTAAGCTGGTGGTCATCTGCACACATGATATTACCTTGGTAAAACTGGGCCTTTGGTCCCAAGGTGATGGTGGCAATTTTCTTTTTGTTTTGAACAACTATAGCATTATAGCCACCCGCAGACAAATAGTGCCAGTCTGATACCTGTGCTACTTGATATTTTAAATCTGTCTTTTTTACAAGTTGCGTTTTTTGTGCAAACGGATCCACACCAACCGCTTGGGTTTCGTCTTTTGCTGCGCCGAAGTAATAACCGGGATATGTCTGTGTAAGAGGGGTATAACTGCTATCAGGATTTAGCGTAAAGTAGTTACGGGCTACAAAAGGCTGCCCGAACGTTTTAACACCCAGTGCCTGGTAATTTGCTGCAGCTAATTTGCCACCAGTAGCCAAACTATATAAAGCCATGCTGTCTTTGTAGGCTATCATCAATGTATCACCATAAGTTTCGGTTTCGGTAATAAACTGCTCCTCTCCTAACGATGTGTAGAAAATGGTTTTGCCAGTATCGTTGTAACCGGCAAGAAAAGCTTTGCTGGTACGTACTTTTGTTTGTTTGACCCCCTTATAAATAAAGCCCTTTGCGAACAGAACTGTAGTATTTGGGCGCTTGTAAATTACCGAAATGCCGATGTTGACACGGCTACAGTTATTGGCATTTTTATCGTCATCGCCCATACCATTATTATCTTTACAAAAAGGTATATAAGTATTATAGTTTATACCCCATTGCTTTTCGCCTTTTGTGTTGAGGCAAATCAGTTCATCCCGGGATGTTGTATAAATATTGCTTGAATCGAACAGGGTACCTGAACCACTATGGTAGATTTGCGGACCGCCTAAGGAAATTATGTAAAATCCGGTAAATACACCAAAAGCTACGCCCAATATATTTCCAACTATAAGTCCTGAATAGTCTTTCTCGGTAGTACGCAAGTCATAATTCCATCCAGTACCATTGTTGATATTGAAAGTATGGAGACCACTTGCGGATAATAAAATAGTGGAATCGTTGAGGTAGCCAGCATTTGAGAAGCTTGCGGGATTTATTTTTCTTTTTTCCTGCCAAAGGAAATCGCCGGTTTTGGGGTCGATGCGGCTAATGCTTTTATCTTTGTAGGTAAGGAATGCAGAAGGCAGTAAATATTTTTCATCAGTTTTGCGTTCCCAAAGCAAATCATCGTTTTCGCGAAGATGACAGTATATTTTGTTCTCGGTGATGACCTGGTACATGTCTTTTGTAAAAACGACATCAAAACTGATCAACTTGTGAGACCATTTTACTTTTCCCGTGTTCAAGTCGATCAATGCGATCCCACCCATGGTTCTGTTGGTCATTACCTTTTTTAACACTACTAGTATCTCATTTTTTGCAGTGTCGAGATCGTATTTCTCGATATCGTAATCAAAATTGAATTGTGTGCCTGCAATAGGGATGTTGTGAACAAAATCGTAACCGACATTTACGAGTGTTGTATTGATCGTAACAGGTTGTGCAAACAAGAATTGTGCAGACAGGAAGAATGCAAGGGTAAAAAGGTATTTCATCAACAAATTTTTCTGGTGCAAATTATTAAAATTGGCAGGAATTGAATTGTGGAAATGTTAGTATTCACAGCCTATGCCGGTAATTGACAGATGTACAAAAGGCCGGATGGAGGTCCGGCCTTTTAGGTAATTTATTAATTGGATCTATTTGTTTAGTTTCTTCTTTAAATTCTCGTCCAGGGCTTCTAGGAACTCATCGGTATAGAGGTAGTCTGTACCATGGCTCACGCTGTTACCGCTTACACAAACTGCAAGGTCCTTGGTCATTTTACCACTTTCAACGGTTTCTATGCATACTTGTTCCAGTGCTTCGCAGAAGTCTATCAGCTCCTGGTTATTATCGAGCTTGCCGCGGAAGGCCAAACCACGAGTCCATGCAAAGATAGAGGCTATTGGGTTGGTAGAAGTTGGCCTGCCTTTCTGGTATTCGCGGTAGTGGCGGGTAACGGTACCATGTGCAGCCTCAGCTTCCATAGTCTGACCATCTGGGGTAATCAATACAGAAGTCATAAGACCGAGTGAACCGAAGCCCTGTGCCACAGTATCGCTTTGCACATCACCATCGTAGTTCTTACAAGCCCATACAAAGTTACCATGCCATTTAAGGGCACTGGCTACCATGTCATCAATAAGGCGGTGTTCGTAAGTTAAACCTGCAGCTTCAAATTTGGTTTTATAATCCTGTTGGTATATTTCTTCAAAAATATCTTTGAAGCGACCATCATATTTCTTCAGGATGGTGTTTTTTGAAGAGAAATATAAAGGCCAGCCTTTAGACAAAGCCATATTGAAGCAGGAATGTGCAAACCCGCGGATAGACTCGTCGGTATTGTACATAGCGAGTGCTACGCCATCGCCCTTGAAGTTATACACTTCGTGCTCTACAGTTTTTCCATCTTCGCCTTCAAACTTAATGGTAAGCTTACCTTTGCCCTTGATGACCATATCGGTAGCACGGTACTGGTCGCCGAATGCGTGACGACCAATCATGATGGGGGCTGTCCAGTTAGGTACCAGGCGAGGGATATTATTGATGACGATGGGCTCGCGGAACACGGTACCATCCAGTATGTTGCGGATAGTGCCATTAGGGCTTTTCCACATTTGCTTTAAGTTAAATTCTTTTACGCGTGCTTCATCGGGAGTGATGGTAGCGCACTTAATACCCACACCATATTGTTTTATAGCATTGGCAGCATCTACGGTCACCTGGTCGTTAGTCGCATCGCGGTACTCCATGCCGAGGTCGTAATATTTAATATCGACTTCGAGGTAAGGGAGTATCAGTTTGTCTTTAATATACTTCCAAATCACACGTGTCATCTCATCACCATCCAGCTCTACTACTGGGTTTGCTACTTTAATCTTAGCCATGAAAATGTGTATTGTTTTAAGGTTAATGTTTTATAATTACAGTTGCGCAAATGCAATATTCAATTGTATGGTTTTGCCTGCACTGCGCAAAAGTAATGAGTTTAGAACATAAAGATAAGTTTTGACGTTATAGTCTTATAACAAGATTTTTTTAGCTGTTTCATATAAAAATATTATTTTTCGTAAACAAAACACCTCATCATGAAAGCAGTATGGAATGACGAAGTAATTGCAGAAAGTAATGATACGATTGTAGTAGAGAATAATCATTACTTTCCAAAAGGATCAGTGAAAGAAGAATTCCTTAAACCCTCAGATACCCATACCCATTGCCCCTGGAAAGGGGAGGCATCGTATTATACACTACATGTAGATGGGAAGGACAATAAGGACGCGGCATGGTTTTATCCAGATCCCAAAGATGCTGCAAAGAATATAGAAAATTATGTGGCCTTTTGGAAAGGAGTACAAGTGGTTAGCTAATTACGAATACCATGAAAGAATATGATGCAATAATTATCGGCTCTGGCCAGGCTGGAACTCCGTTGGCCCGACGGTTGGCTAAAGCTGGCTGGAAGGTGGCCATTATAGAACAAAAATGGCCAGGTGGCACTTGTGTGAACGTAGGGTGCACCCCTACCAAAACTATGGTGGCCTCGGCAAGAATGGCTTACCAAGCCAGGAGGAGCGACGAATATGGGATAGGTACGGGCGACGTGACCGTTGACATGCCCGCTGTTATAGAACGTAAGGCGCAGGTGGTATCGAGCTTCAGGCACGGCTCTGAAAAAAGCCTTATCTCTGTTCCTGGAATAGAGCTGATATATGGTGAAGCAGCTTTTACTGATGATAAAATTGTAGTGGTTAACCTGAATAATGGCGGCAGTGAGATATTAACAGCTGAAAAGATATTCATAAATGTCGGTTGTTCACCTTCTATACCACCAATACCAGGGCTTAAAGAAGTACCTTATCTGACTTCAGAAACCCTTATGGAACTGAAAGAAATACCTGGGCACCTATTGATAGTTGGTGCAGGGTATATAGCGATGGAATTTGGACAAATGTATCGTAGGTTTGGCAGCAAGGTAACCATATTGGAACATGCAGAACAGCTATTGGTAAAGGAGGATGAAGACATAGCCCGTGAGATATTGAAGATATTTACTGAAGAAGATATAGCCATACATACAAGTGCGGAAATAAAAGAAATAAAGAAAATTGATAAAGGGCTGCGGGCTAGTATAAAATTAACAGATAAGGACATTGAGATGGATTGTACGCATGTACTAATAGGGGCGGGGCGTACACCCAATACTGCCGGCCTTGGGCTGGAACATACTAAAATAGCTATTGACAAAAAAGGATATATACAGGTAAACGATAAGCTGGAAACAGCTGTTGATGGTGTATATGCTCTTGGAGATGTGAAGGGAGGCCCTGCTTTTACCCATATTTCTTACAACGATTATATAGTGGTATGTAAGAATATACTGGACGGTAAGGATATAAGCATTGCCGGACGACAGGTGCCTTACTGTATGTTTACTGACCCGGAACTGGGCAGGGTTGGGATGACAGAAAGAGAAGCCCGCAAAAAAGGACTGAATATAAAAGTGGCAATACTGCCCATGAGCCATGTAGCCAGGGGTATAGAAACCGGGGAAACAAAAGGATTAATGAAGGCTGTTGTAGATGCTGATACCAAGCAAATACTTGGCGTTGCTATACTTGGTGAGCAGGGAGGAGAAATAATGAGTGTATTGCAAATGGCAATGATGGGCGGTATTGGTTATGATGTTATAAGGGAAAACATTTTTGCACACCCTACCTTTGCCGAATCGCTGAATAATTTATTTATGACATTGGATAAACAGGGCTAATGGTTGATGTGGAACAGGTAACCCAACGCTTTGGTAATACAGTAGCTGTAGATGACATTTCATTTACGGTTGCTGAAGGGGAGAACCTGGTATTGCTGGGCACCAGTGGTTGCGGTAAGACCACTACACTAAAGATGATCAACAAGCTTATTACACCCACAGCTGGTTGCGTGAAAGTGAATGGCAAGGATGTAGCAGGCCAACCAGCCATGCAACTGAGGCAGGGTATAGGTTATGTGTTACAGCACAATAGTTTGTTTCCGCATTATACAGTTGCAGAAAATATAGCGACCATACCGGGTTTGCTGAAGTGGAGTAAGGCCGATACTGATAAACGGGTAACAGAACTATTGGTGAAACTGCACCTGGATCCTGAAAAATACAGAAATACCTATCCTGCACAGCTAAGCGGAGGCCAGCAACAGCGGGTAAATATAGCGCGAGCCCTGGCAGCACAGCCGCCATTATTGCTGATGGATGAGCCGTTTGGTGCGTTGGACACCGTGACCCGAACAGCTATAAGAAAGGAATTTAAAGAACTGGACGAGTTTAAAAAGAAAACCATTATCATGGTGACACATGATGTGCAGGAAGCCTTTGAGCTGGGAGACCGTATATGCCTGATGGATAAGGGCAAGATCATGCAAATAGGGACAGCCCGCGATCTTTTGAACAAACCAGCAAATAATTTTGTGCGGAACTTTCTGGATGACCAGAGATTGCAACTCACTTTCCAGACCATAAAACTGGCAGAACTTTGGTCATTTGTAGAAAGCAGCAGCCAGGAAAGGGCGATGTTGAAAATAAGCCTGGAAGACACTCTTTGGGTGGCAATGCAGCTTTTGGATGGTGCCGAGGAAAAAGATGCAGTGCTTGCGCTGACCGAACAAGGTGTGGTAAAAAATGTAACATGGGGCATGCTAATGCAAGCTTACCATATTTATAAACAGAAATAGTATTAATGCCGGAAACCCAATCGTTATGGAGTTTTGCTGTCCAACAATCTGATAAATTGCTGGAGCAAACCCTTACGCATATAGGGCTCACCTTTATTTCTTTATTTTTCTCTATACTCATTGGGTTGCCGCTGGGTATCTTTATAGCACGCAGAAATAGTTTTTCAGGTTTTGTTTTGGGGTTTGCTAATGTGCTGCAGACCATACCGAGTATAGCACTGTTGGGCTTTATGATACCTCTTTTAGGCATAGGCCCTGTACCTGCAATTGTTGCACTTTTCCTGTACGCACTATTGCCCATTATCCGGAACACCTATACCGGGATAACCGAAGTGGATAGCGCGATAAAAGAAGCTGCCACGGGCATGGGTATGAGCTATAGCCAGCTATTGTTTAAAATAGAGATACCGCTTGCAATGCCGGTGATACTGGCGGGGATAAGAACTGCAACAGTTATAAATGTAGGCGTTGCTACTCTTGCGGCATACATTGGTGCAGGCGGGCTGGGAGAATTTATATTTGGTGGAATAGCATTAAATAATACCAACATGCTGCTTGCCGGCGCCATACCCGCTGCATTGCTAGCTATATTATTTGATTTTATCTTGTCGAAGGTCCAGCATTTGAACTTTAAGAAATGGAAGCTGAGTATGGTTGTTTTCCCAGCTATAGTTCTTATCCTTTCTTCATTTTACCTGATACCACAGGAAACGGGCAGCAAGCTGCTTGCCGGGTTTACTCCTGAATTTATGGGACGTACCGACGGTTACCTGGGGCTGAAAAACAAATATCACCTTAACATGCGCACTGTTGTGGTAAGTGACGCTGTGATGTATAAAGCGGCCTATGAAAAGAAGATAGATGTGATCAGCGGGTATAGTACAGACGGGAGACTGAAAGCCTATGACCTGGTTACACTTGTGGACGACAAGGGTATCTTTCCACCTTATTATGCAGCTCCAGTTGTGCGGATGGACGTACTTAAACAATATCCTGAACTGGAAAGAGTGCTGAACATGCTGGCAGGAACTATAACTGATTCTGTAATGACAGACCTTAACTACCGTGCAGATTACCTGAAGCAGAGCCCGGAAAAAATTGCTAAAGATTTTCTTTTGGTTCATAATTTGTGGCATGAACCACAGATCGGGGGGCAGGGTACAGTGAGGATAGGATCGAAGATATTTACGGAGCAATATATACTTGGGCAGATGTATGCTATGCTGATACGGGGGTACACGCATATTGACGTAGTAAATAAAACCGGGCTGGGTGGAACAAAAATTTGCTTTGAAGCCATACGGAATAACCAGATAGATATGTATCCTGAATATACAGGCACGGGTTTATTAGTGATTTTACAAACGAGAGAAGATACAGTTGAAAAACTGTCTGGTAATAAAAATAATGTGTACGATTTTGTAGCGAATGGTTTTAAAGAAAAATACAATTTGAAATGGCTGAAACCTATTGGCTTTAACAATGCTTATGCGCTTATGATGCGCCGGCAACAATCTGATATACTACATGTTAGAACAATCACCGACCTTAGGAACAAACTTGAAGAGTAATAAGATATTATTGGCAGATATATACAGAGCTATACGCAAGCGCTCTGAAATGATATGCAAGCCATTGAAAACAGAAGATTATGTGGTGCAGCCTATTGTGGATGTAAGCCCGCCCAAATGGCATCTTGGACATGCGACCTGGTTTTTTGAGACGTTTATTCTAAAACCTAACCTGCCGGGTTACAAAGAATTTGATGCGGATTACAATTATGTATTCAACAGCTATTATGAGACGATAGGCACCCGAGTGATCAGGACCGATAGAGGTAATCTAAGCCGGCCATCTGTGTCTGACATCTATAAATACCGCCTTCACGTTGATGAAGCCATGAGCAGATTACTGGACGGCGAAATTTCGCAGGAACTTTATGAATTGATACGGCTTGGCCTGAACCACGAAGAACAGCATCAGGAATTGTTGTACACAGATATTAAGTATATCCTAGGCCATAATCCGCTGTTCCCTGTATATTCCGACTTTTTATTTGCTGATACTGTTCCATTGGCTGAAGTGGATTTTATAACCATAGAGGAAGGTGTGTATGAAATTGGGTATAAAGGAGATGGTTTTTGTTTTGATAATGAGTTGGATAGGCACAAAGTGTACTTGCAGCCATACAAAATAGCAACGAACCTTATTACCAATCAGCAATATCTTGATTTTATTAATTCAGGAGGCTATACAGATTTCAGGTTCTGGCATGCAGAAGGGTGGGACTGGGTAAAGACGAATCATATTGTATCGCCTTTATACTGGCATTTAATGGAAGGGCAATGGTATAATTACACCTATGGTGGACTGAAAGCTATTGATCTTACAGCCCCCGTTTGCCATATCAGCTATTATGAAGCTGCAGCCTTTGCAGAATGGAGTGGTATGCGTTTGCCCACTGAACAAGAATGGGAAGTGGCTAATAAACAATTTGATTGGGGACAACGGTGGGAGTGGACCAATAGCGCATACCTACCTTATCCCGGCTTTAAAAAAGCGGTTGGAGCTATAGGGGAGTACAATGGTAAATTTATGGTGAACCAGATGGTATTGCGTGGAGCATCCCTGGTAACACCGCCCGGCCATAGTCGTGCAACCTACAGGAATTTTTTTCAAACTCATTTAAGATGGCAGTTTACGGGCATCCGATTGGCGCAATAAAAAAAATAATATGAACAAATTTTTCAATGATGTTTGGGAAGGCCTCAATGCAACCCCCAAGAGGCTTAGTTCAAAATATTTTTATGATGAGGCAGGAGACAAATTGTTCCAGGAGATCATGCAAACTCCTGAGTATTACCTGACCAATTGTGAGCTAGAGATATTTTCAGAAAAAACGGATGAGATATCGGAGTTGATGCTGAGCCATAGCACTAGCTTTGATCTGGTGGAGCTAGGGGCAGGTGATGCAATGAAATCAACTTTTTTATTGAAAAACCTGCAGGATCGTAAGGCTGATTTTGTCTATTATCCCATAGATATTTCTGCCCATGTTATTGAAAACCTATCTGATAAATTGCCTGATGAAATACCCGGAATACGCATAAATGGAATGAATGGGGAATACTTTGATATGCTAAAGCAGATCAAAAAAATATCTTCGAGGAAGAAGGTGGTTCTTTTTTTAGGGTCAAGTATTGGTAATATACCTTTTGAGCATACAGGCGATTTCTTAAATGAATTGCACCAGCAATTAAATCCTGGCGATTTGCTATTGACAGGGTTCGACCTTAAAAAAGATCCGAGGTTAATATTAGCTGCATATAATGATGCTTCGGGCGCTACCAAGAGGTTTAATCTGAATCTCCTGCAGCGCATTAACCGGGAACTGGATGCGGATTTTAACCTTGCTGGTTTTGAGCACTACCCTGTTTATGATGAAGCAAGTGGCGCATGTAAAAGCTATCTTAAAAGTCTGAGTAAACAAAGAGTGCGGATAGGAGAAGTAGGGTGGGTACACTTTGCTAAAGGTGAAATGATATTTATGGAAATATCTCAAAAATACTCTTTACAACAAACTGATGAATTGGCCAGAGCAAATGCATTTAAACCGGTAAAACACATATTTGATAATAAGGAGTGGTTCCTGGATACAATTTGGCAAGTAGTTACGTGAATGGATGCAATCAGATGAAATAATAAATGCTCCCGTCCAACCTTTTTTTTAAATATCCTGTCTTGTAATTTTACAAACAGGATATTTTTTTGTTTCTTGTAACCTTGTGACTGTTTTATTCGTTTAATTAAATTTATTTTCGCATATAAATTACGTTTACTCATGTTTAAAAGACCAATATCGAAACTTTTATTTTCAGTACTTGTTTTTTTCTGTTGCATCAATCAGGTTAGTGCTTCTCACCTGGGTGCTGCAGATATATGGGCTGTCTATATTGGCAATACCGCACATCCATTGCGATATGTGATACACCTGGATGTGTACCGTGCATGTGAACCCAACCAGGCTTCTTTATCAAATCAGGAATCTGTGACATGGAGCTCTGATTCTTGCCAGTTTGCATCGGTAACTATCCCGATGTATATGCAAACTGATGACACATTGGATCAACTTTGCCCAAACTATCATGCGCTGAATTCTTGCAGGCAGCCTGCATCCAGATGGCCGGGTTTTGAAAAAAGAAGCTATGTGGATACTGTAGATCTTCCTAATCGTTGTGTGGATTGGCATTTTACATGGTTAAGTGGTGCCAGGAATGGTGGAATATTAAACTTATGCACACCGTCGGGCCAAGACATTACAGTTGACTGTCATTTTAATAATTTGTATAGCAACCAAAGCTCGCCCCGCTTTACTGTACTCCCCATACCTTATTTATGTTTGAACCAGCCAGACCAGTTCTTTAACGGTCCATACGATCCTAATGGAGATTCCCTTTTTGTAGAAAATGTACAGCCTTTAGGTTGTGTTTCCTGTACCTGTGGGCCAAATGGGGAAATTCCTTATGTGCCCTCGTATTCTCTTGTTAATCCTATATTAAGTACACCAGCTTTTTATCTTGTTGATCCGATAACGGGTATTGCAACTTTTACCCCGTCTTTAGTAGGTAAATTTGTGTTGGCATTTAAGGTCTCTAAATATGATCCTATTACTAAAGTATTGATGGGTTCTACCCGTCGCGATGTGCAAGTGTCAGTGCTTACATGTAATGCACCACCGCCAGTAATAGACTCTATGCCACTGAATATTACAGGGGGACAATTTATACATAGTAATGGGACTAACACGTTGTATACTTGCCCTAATACCCCTATCAATTTTACTATGAACTCATTCTCACAATCGGGGGTGAATTCCATCTTCCTGTCACTTGACACTGCTTTAAGTAATACACCGGGAAGTACATTTACTGTAAGTAATAATGGCACACCATCGAACGGAGGTACTTTTAGCTGGACACCAGGTGATACTAGCGTAGGTGTACACACCGTAACCTTTACAGCAACTGACTCTACTTGCACAAATGCACAACCAGTGGTGCTGAAAAGCTACCTTACGGTTAATATAGATGTTATTACCGGTATAAATGCTATACCTAAAACATTTAGACTGTGCCCAGAGTCTGGTGTACCTGTTACGCTTAATGTAGTAGGTCTTCCTCCTACATTTGGTTATAGCTGGATAGATACTACCGGCAGTCCCATAACGAATCCTTCCAGTGCTAATCCTACAGTAAATCCACAGGATACTACAGAATACTTCGTCTCTGTTACAGGCTTGCCACCTTCATGTAAGTCTGTAGATACTGTATTTGTAAATGTGGATAACACCAATCACATTTCTATTACGCCCGTATCACCTATCATCTTGTGTAAAGAAGGAACAGTAGATCTTATCGCTCACCCGGTAGGGAATAAGCCGGCGACTAACTTACCTTGTGGTATTCCGTCAACTCCTCCAGACATGACTACACCAGATTCTGTAGTAATATTACCCACTTTGGGTTCATATGGCGGAGCCAGCAACAATGCTAACTCGTGCAGTCCTTTTACAGGCAATGGGTCGGCCCACCACCAGTACCTGCTGAAGGCTAAGGACATGCTGAATTCGGGTATGATATCCGGTGCATTAACCGGGATGTCATTTTCGATAAGGGTACTAACTTCGAGTGCAACGTATAACAATGTATCTATATCGCTAATGTGTACTACATTGAATTCCGTAAACGCGGATGGCAGTTTGATACCTGGTGGAACACAAGTATATGCGTCGGCCTCTCCGCTTACTATTGCTGCTGCAGGTTATTTTACTATACCGTTTAACAGTGTATATAATTGGGATACCACTCAAAATCTATTAGTGGATATTTGCTATTCAAATTCAACAATAACGCTTAACCCACCTTCGTTTGATTATTTTAATTCAGGCTACCCATCATCGACTTTTGTATTTAATGATGCGGATAATGTTTGTACCGGAGCGGCAGCCTCCAGTGGTGGTTTCCCATTATATCAGATACCTGTTATCAGGTTCAACTATTTTCATGCGCCTACAGTGCCATTTTATTATGATTGGGTAAACATATATGGTTCTCATTATTTCTCTGATTCTACAACCCAAATGCCCAAGGTATATGTAGATACAGATTCAAAATACTATGTCATCAGCAGGGGTAAAAGTGGTTGTGCGTTCATGGATTCAGTGACGATATATGTTGACCCTCCACGTCATCCATATGTTTATCCTTCAGATACTATAGTGTGTGTAAATTCTCCTGTTCAGCTAATAGCAACCGATACAAAGAATGGTTGGAAATGGTACCAGAATAAGTTGAAACCTGCAACATCAATAAACTGTGATACCTGCCAAACCATAATAGCACTACCAGATACTACTACAAGCTATATAATAGTATTTAAAGATTCTGTAGGCTGTGCGGACACAGCATATTCAAGAGTACAGACCATTCCGTATCCGGCTATTACCCTTGGATTTAAGGACACTACTATTAAGTATGGTTCAAGCATCCAGCTGGTGTTAGCGCCAGATAGCCCGGGAGTGAGGTATAACTATGTGTGGACACCACCGTTCACCCTGGATGACCAATATTTGATGAACCCTACTGCAACACCGACCGTACCTACCGTGTATAGTGTTATAGCATATAACCAATTCTGCCCGGCATACGATACCATTAATGTTAACATAGACTATCGGTCGAACATATTTGTACCTTCTGCATTTACGCCCAACCATGATGGCAAAAATGACATCTTCAGAATAGCTAACCTGACGTATGAACGCGTGATAGAATTTAGAATTTTTAATCGCTGGGGCCAGGAGATATTCAATGCTACGGATAACCATGGATGGGATGGTACATGGAACGGCAATTTACTGGATATAGGGGCCTATAATTACATTATCAGGGTAATATATCCAGACGGGGTACAAGATAACTTTCAAGGGACTGTAACACTGATTAGATAAATATTGTTTAATATATTGTATTGATAAGCAAGGCACCCATTATAGGGTGCCTTGCTCGTTTATAAAAGCATGTATTTACAACAGTGTTATTTTAATGACATAAATATGTGTGTTTAGCTGTTTTATTCTTTAAAACCAACCAACCAATTGGCTTCAATAGTGTGTCTTGTTATAATAAATGAAATAAAATTTTTATTGGTAAGTGACAGCAGTTGTTAAATTTTTGTTCTTTTTTTCTTACTTTTATTGCAGTATATAATTAAATGCCACTTCATGTACAAAACTCGACTATCTAAATTCTTTGTAATTGTATTATTTAGTCTCTTTTCCCTCACCAAAGGTTATGCATCACACTTTGGTGCGGCGGATCTATGGGTAACTTATATAGGCACTACAGCACACCCTTTGCGTTATGTGGTGCATTTAGGAGTGTATAGGGCATGCGAGGCCGGCCAATCATTATTGAGTTCGCCGGAGTCTGTAAGTATGACCTCGAACGGTAATTGCTCTACAACCCAAGCTTTCCCTACGACTATAAGTCTTCAAATGGATACCATTGTTGGGCATGGTTCTGATACATTGGATCAGCTTTGCAATAATTTCAAAGCTTTAAATTCTTGCAGGCAGCCTACCTCTGTATGGCCAGGTTTTAATAGATTTAATTATACAGACACAGTAGATCTGCCTTACCGTTGTTCTGACTGGACATTTGTATGGACAAACTGTTGCAGAAATGCAGGTATTCAAAATCTATGTCAACCAGCATCTAGCTATTCATTAACTATTGATTGCCATATTAATGATCTATTTGGTAATGAAAACTCTCCGCGGTTTACGATTGATCCAATACCTTATTTGTGCATCAATCAACTAGATCAGTTTTTTAATGGCCCATACGATCCAAACGGGGACTCGTTGTTTGTTGAAAATGAACAACCATGGGGTTGTGGCGGCACACCGTGTGCCCCTGGGTGTGGCCCCAATACTGAAATTCCGTATAATACTAGTACACCAATTGGAGGAATACCATATACACTTTTAAACCCGATACAAAGCCAGGCGACCCCATATATAGTTGATCCGATAACCGGTATCGCAACATTTACCCCGTCGAAACAAGGGAAGTTTGTACTGGCATTCAAGGTTTCTAAATATGATCCGGTAACCAAAACCCTACTTGGTTCTACTCGTCGCGACGTGCAGGTTTCAGTACTACCATGTAATGCCCCCCCACCTATTATAGATTCAATTCCGCAAAATATTAGTGGTGGGCTATTTAGTGCGGCCAACCCGGCATTGGGTACTGGTAATGTCATTTACACCTGTCCCAATTCTCCCGTTACATTTACTATGACGGCAACCTCAAGCTCTAACAGTAATAAAATATATCTTAACGTAGATTCTGAAAGTATAAGTAATACGCCTGGCGACACATTTACAGTTCCAGGAAACGGTGCAGCAGTTGTGCATGGCACATATACGTGGACGCCAGGCGATACCAGCCTGGGTGCACACACTATAGTATTTATTGCAACAGACTCGACATGCAGCAATTCCCAACCCATTGTATTAATAAGTTACCTTGTGGTGACCATAGATGTAATATCGGGCATTAATGCTATACCCAAGGTATATAGGAACTGCCCGTTGGCAAATACTCCTGTTACGCTGAATGTTGCAGGCCTGCCTAAAGATTTTACTTACAAATGGACAGATTATAATGACTCTACCTATTCAGATATAACCAACCCGAGCACGGCTAACCCGTCGGTACATCCTAGTGATACGACGAAGTACATAGTTACGGTACCTAATTTCCCTTCTTCTTGTAAGACTTCGGATACGGTGACTGTGAATGTAGATAATTCGAATCACATGTCCATATCTCCCGCAACACCTGTTATATTTTGTAAAGAAGGCAGGATATACTTAACTGCTAACCCTGTTGGCCACAAACCTTCGACCAATCTTTCTTGTGGAGTACCAATTACTCGTACTGATTCAACTACCAGAGACTCTACGACGATAATACCCGTTTTTGGGGCATATGCAGGTTCAATCAGTTCCAATATATCGCCCAGTCCATTTACAGGAAATGCTTCGGCCCATCATCAGTACCTGATACGTGCTTCTGATATGTTGAACTCCGGAATGATATCTGGTGCGCTAACTGGTATTTCTTTCTCCGTAAGGCAATTGCCGGCAACGGTAACATATGATACTATAACAGTATCATTACAGTGTACACCACTGACTGCGGTAAATACGGACGGCAGCCTGATAACAGGAAGCGGTACACAGGTTTTTTCAACCTTTACGCCAATTACTATATCATCTACGGGCTTCCTGACATTACCGTTTAATACAACATACAATTGGGATACTACACAGAACCTGCTGGTTGATATTTGTTATTCAAATGGTGCGATCACAGCTGCTCCTCCTGCCTTTGATTACGTTACATCAGGTTACCCATCATCTACGTTTGTATATAATGATGCGGGCGATGTTTGTGCAGGTGATTCAGCATTCAGCGGTGGTTATCCTTTATATGAATTACCGGTTATTAGTTTCAATTATTATGATGCACCAACAGTACCTTTCCCATATGCATGGCAGACTGTTTATGGCTCTAATATTTTGTCAGATTCTACACTAAAAACGCCGGAAGCTTATATATATCAAAGTACAAGGTTTTATGTAACGAGCAGGGGCAAGAGTGGTTGTTCATTCAGGGATTCAGTTGACATATACCTTGATCCGGTACGCCATCCTTATGTAACACCTATGGATACCAACATATGTGTGAACTCGCCGGTACAGCTTATTGCCAGCGATACTAAGAACGGGTGGAAATGGTATCAAAATGATACAATGCGAGCAACAACGCTGAACTGTGATACCTGCCAGGCTGTAATAGCTATACCTGATACAACGATACGATATACTGCTGTTTTTACCGATTCAGTAAACTGTGTGGATACTGCTTTCTCAAGAGTGTTTGCAGTTCCTTATCCTAAATCTCATCTTGCTTATAAGGATACTACTATAAAGTATGGAAAGAGTACACAATTGGTGGTGTTGCCCGATACACTAAATGCACCCTATACGTATGTATGGAGCCCATCGTTTACACTGGATAATCCTTACTTACATAACCCTACTGCAACGCCAGCTGTACCTACAGTATATAGCGTTATTGTATATAATCAGTTTTGTCCGGCTTATGATACCGTGAATGTAAACATAGACTATCGTTCAAACATATTTGTTCCTTCGGCCTTTACGCCAAATAATGATGGTAAGAATGATGTGTTCCGCATAACCAACCTGACCTACGAGCGTGTCATAGAATTCAGGGTATTCAACCGTTGGGGGCAGCAGATATTTAGTGCTACTGACAACCACGGCTGGGATGGAACCTGGAATGGTACCCTGATGGATATTGGGGCATACAACTACATAATAAGGGTTGTATATCCTGATGG